>NZ_JBFBAS010000021.1:0-122155 GCF_040682335.1 Streptomyces sp. NPDC051219 | reverse complement strand
TCTGGTCCGGCTCCTACTTCGCAGGATCATGCGGCGGGGCACCCCTGACCGTCGTCAAGCAGTACATCGAAAACCAGCAGCGTCCCGTCTGACCGTCACCCCGAAGACGCAGAGCACTCCGGCGCTCCGCGCCTCCGGGCCAAGGACCGCCTTCACCCCCGCCCTGAAGGGCGGAGCACTGGCCAAGATCCGAGGTAGAACTCGTGGACGTGGGACCGGCCCGCCTGCCCCGGGAAGACGATCGGGTCGTCCCCGCGGCGGTGGCTCGAGAAGCAGTCGGCCCGGAACTCGCTGCCGCGCAACGGCGCGGCCGCCTGTGCGACGATCGCCGCCTTCTGCGCGTCCGTGAAGGTGTGGGCGTGGCCGGCATGGGGGGTGCGGTCCTCGGATGCCGGGCCGGACCGTTCCGGCCCCCCGCCGTCGAGCAGCAGTACGCCGACGACGACGGAGAGCAGGATGGCGAGCACGACGGCCGGCGTGGTGAGCAGGCGTCGCATGACGGCTCCTCCCGTCAGCCGAAGGGGATGCGTACGAAGGACTGGTTGCCGGTGCCGACGGTGCTGGCGCCGTTGCCGATGGCGTTCCAGACCTCGACGCGGACCTTCCCGTTGACCAGGTCGCCGTGCGAACCGGTGGACGACTTCAGGCCCTTGCCCTGGTTGTAGTGCTCGTAGCCCGCGACGGGATCGGTGGCGAAGTAGTTGAACGTCTCCGTACGGTCCCAGGTCCCGTCTCCGGTCCGGTCGTAACTGACCCTGACCTGCTGGCCGTTGGCGACGGTCGAGCCGGCGTCAACGAACAGGTCGAACTCGGTGGCGCCGCCGGTGTACTTCCTGGTGATCCCGGCGGAGGTGAAGGTTTGCGGGTTGTGCGGTGTGCCGTCGTGGTTGGCACCACCCGCCGAGGAGAGCGTCGCCGAGGAGGCCGCCGCGGCCGCGTCACCCAGCCCGCCGCCGGAACGCAGGTTCAGCGTGGCGGATCCGGAAGGCGGGTCGGTGGGGTCGGGCGGGTTGGTGCCGCCGCCACCCTTGGTCCAGACGGCTACGTAGTCGACGAGCATCGGACGGCCGGGGACGGTCGCGGCGGTGGGCGTCTTACCGGCCAGTGCGTCCGGGAAGGCACCGCCGATGGCGACGTTGAGCAGGATGAAGTACCCGGCGTGGCTGGTCATGTTGTTCCAGGTGCCCGCGTCGAAGCGGTCCTCGCTGACGCTGTGGAAGAGCTGGTCGTCCACGTACCAGCGCAGCTGGTTGGGCGTGACGGCGCGGTCCCACTCGAAGCGGTACGTGTGGAACGCCGACTGGCAGCTGGCGCCGGGGCAGGCCCGGCTGTTCGCGAGACCACTGGTCTCGTTGCACGGCCCGCCGGGATTCACGCCGCAGTGCAGCACGCCCCAGACGGAGTTGAGGCCGTTGACGTTCTCCATGATGTCGAACTCGCCGATGGCCGGCCAGTTCCAGTAGTTGCCGCGGTACGGAGAGCCGAGCGCCCAGAAGGCCGGCCAGTAGCCGAGGGCGGCGTCACCGGTGACGTTGGGCATCTGGATGCGGCCCTCGATCCGGAGGGTGCCGCCGGCCGGTGCCTTGAAGTCGGCGCGTTTGGTCTCGATCCGGGCGGACGTCCAGTTGCCCGCGCCGTCCCGGAGCGGGGTGATGCGGAGGTTGCCGTTGCCGTCGACGCTGAGGTTGCTCGGGGAGCTGGTGTAGTTCTGGATCTCGCCCGTGCCCCAGTTGCCGGGGCCGCCGGGGTATCCGTGACCGGTGTCGACCTGCCAGTTGGCGGCGGAGGGGAGGCTGCCGTTGGCGCCGGTGAAGTCGTCGCTCCACTGAAGGTTCCAGCCCGGGGCGGGGGGGACGGCGCCGCGTGCGGGGCCGGCTGTCATCAGCGCGGCCAGTCCGGCGAGGGCGGCGGCCGCCGCGACCAGCGCGGCGAGGAGGGGATGTCTGCGGCTCGTGCTCAAGGAACACCTCCGGTAGGGGGTGGCGGGCGGTGCATGAGAGCGCTCCCAAGGTTTTGTAGATGCACCCACTGGAGCCGTCAATGACTTGAACGTCTTAACTTCTTGAACGCGGAACCCAGTTGAGAGCGCCGCTGGTCAGTCGGTCGGACGGTCCCCCCGACGGACGAACCAATGAGCCGATGGTCTGCGCGACGGCCTGGGGCAGCCGGTCCGCACTGTCGCGGAAGCGGAAACCGAGTCGGGTGGCCCGCCCGGAAGCCACGGGCGCGGAACGAGAGCGGCAGAATTGCGGACACCGCCTCGTTCGCGACAGGAGACGCAACATGAGCGAGATCGCAGACCGCTACCGCCGTCACGCCGACGCCTTCGAACGCAGGATTGCCGCCACCCGCCGCGAACAGTGGGGCAACCCGTCTCCGTGCGAGGACTGGACCGCCCGGGACCTGGTGGGTCACATCATCGACATGCACGGCGTCATGCTGCGGCCCGTCGACCGCTTCATGAGCCCCGCTCCCTCCCTGCGGGACGATCCGCTGGGTGCCTTCAGGGCCGCCCGTGCCGACGTGGAGGCCATCCTCGACGACGCCGCGCTCGCCGGCCGGGAGTGCCGGACGCCGAACGGCCCGATGACGGTCGAGCGGCACATCGACGAGGTCGTCAGCAACGACATGGTCTTCCACGGCTGGGACCTGGCCCGGGCCACCGGGCAGGACGACACGATCGACACGGTGGACGTGGAACGCCTGTGGGCCTCCACAGCGGCGGTGCCGAAGGAGGTGATGGACATGATGCGTACGCCGGACGCGTTCGGTCCCGGAGTGAAGGTCTTCGGCCCGGAGGTCGAGGTTCCGGAGAACGCCCGGCTCCAGGACCGCCTGCTCGGCATGACCGGCCGAGACCCCAGGTGAGTCGGCTGCGGCCTCAGTGGATCATCGAGTAACTGCGCCACGGCAGCGAGCCCCGGGCGATGGTGTCGGACAGCGTCGTGGCCAGATAGATCCAGCTGTCCTCAGTCACCTTCCGGCAGTCGGGGGTTTGGTAGAGGACGAGGTCGACCAGGGTGCGGTTGACCACGCCGGTGGCTCCTCTGGCGCCGAAGGACTGGCACCCCTTCACCGGTGGGTTGCTGATCGTGACGACCCGGTGTTCCCTGTCGACAAAACTGACGGTGCCCACCGCGGTCCGGCCGAGACCTGAACAGCCAGTGGTGGCGAGCAGCAGCAGCGCGGCCCCGGTGATGACGCCGAGACGCCGGTGATCGGACATGGGCGGTCCTCGTCTGTGCGGCAGCGTGTCCTCGTGGAGGCCACGCTGCCGCGCCGGGACCGCCTCGGCATCCGGTGAGCGACCAGTCGTGTGAACGGGCGGCACGGCCCGAGCATCATGATCCCGATGGAGGAGCTGGAAGAACTGCGGCGGCTGCGCGACGGAGCCGACCTCGCTGAAGCCGCAGTGCGCGAAGCCGGGCCGACCGGCCCGCCCATGAGCCACGACGAATTCATGGCTCAGCTGGACGCTGAGGACGGCCGGGCGGCCGCCTCGTGACCCACACGGTGGTGTGGCAGCATCAGGCGATGACCGAGTCCCGCCGACTGCGCCCCGGCACCGTGCACGTTCTCAAGATCGGCCGCGTCAGCTGACGCGACGTCGTGTTCCGGGGCGGTGAGCCGGTGAAGTCCAGGGTGGGTGCGCGGCCGAAGCGGAAGCTGCTGCGGGAGCCCGAGGGCGGGCTCCGACGCTGTCCGAGCCCGAGCCCGGGTGCCACACCGGGTCAGTCCCCGCCGCCGCCACCGCCTCCTCCGCCGCAGCCGAAGCCTCCGCCGCCAAAACCTCCTCCGCCGTCCCAGCCGTGGCCCCAGTCGGAGTCGGAGTCGGAGTCTGAGCCGAGGTCGAGGCCCAGGGCCCGGCCGAGGCGGGTCAGGCTCCGGCCGGTCCCCGGGGCGGCCTCCCAGTCGTAGTCGTAGCGGCCGCCCAGGAGCGCGGAGCGGCGGGCCGCACTCTGCAGGGTTGCGCGCAGCGTCTCGTCCGGTACGGCGGCAGGCCCGCCGAACACCACGGGGGCCAGTTCCGAACCGGACCAAGGCGCGTGGCGGCGTGCCCACTTCAGCCGGCGCCGGCCCGGCGGGGTCGGCCGGGCGGGGGTGAGGAACAGGAGCAGGACCGCGAGGCAGCCGCCGCCCAGGGCGATGAACGGCACCGGGTTCGGTGCCCACAGGGCGGTGAGGAGCGTGGCGAGGAACAGCACTGCGAGCAAGCCCCCCGTGATGCGTCGCGCGTGGTCGTGGCGCGGGTGAAGGAGCAGTCCGCACGACGCGAGCCGGTCGCCGATCTCCCTTACCTCAGGACTGCGCATCACCAGCGTGCGGAGCCGGGACAGGCTCCTGCCGCCCGGAGCGTGCTGCCAGCGGTCTGCCAGGACGTGCTCGACCGGGTGCACCGGACGTGCCTGGTCCGCCCGTATCCGGGAACCCGGGCCGACCGTCAGACCGCCACGCTCACGCAGGGCGAGGAGGGCGATGTCGGCGACCCTCGCGGGCCCGCCCGCAAGGAAGGCGGAGTCGTACAGGTCGTCGCGGTCGGCGTCCCGGCGCGCGCCACGGCCGCGGAGGCCCTGCGCCCGTCCGGAGAGCGCGAGGTGCGAGCCGCACGCGGCCGCAGCCACGAGGCAGTTGACGATGAGCACAGTGGTCCACACAGCAGTCCCCCGATCCGGCCGCACGAACTGTTCCGTCGTGCCGTGGTGATGACCGGATCGGGGCGGTTCAACCGCTCATGGCCTCACTTCAGAGCATGATTTGAGGTTCAGGCCGGCCGGAGCCAGACCGTCGCCAGCGGGGGCAGGGTCAGCTGGAGACTCGCCGGGCGCCCGTGGGACGGGACCGGCTCCGGCTTCAGCGGCTCGGTGTTGAGGACGTCGCTGCCGCCGTACCGGGCGGCGTCGGTGTTGAGGACCTCCGTCCAGGCGGAGAACTGTTCCGGGACGCCGAGCCGGTACTCGTGCCGGACCACCGGCGAGAAGTTGCTGACGGACAGCAGTGGCGCGTCGTCCGCGGCGAATCGCAGGAACGCGAATACGTTGTCCTCGGCCGCGTCGCCCTCGACCCAGGCGAATCCCTCGGGAACGGTGTCCCGCTGCCAGAGGGCCGGCGAGGCGGTGTAAGCCGTGTTGAGATCGCGGACCAGGTCACGGACACCCCGGTGGTCGGGCTCGGCCGAGTACGAGGGGTCGAGCAGCCACCAGTCGGGGCCGTGCCCCTCCGACCACTCCGCCCCCTGCGCGAACTCCTGCCCCATGAACAGCAGCTGCTTGCCGGGGTGGGCCCACATGAAGCCGAGATAGGCCCGGTGGTTGGCGCGCTGCTGCCACCAGTCGCCGGGCATCTTGCTCACCAGCGCCTGCTTGCCGTGCACGACCTCGTCGTGGGAGATGGGCAGGACGTAGTTCTCGCTGTACGCGTACACCATCGAGAAGGTCATCTCGTGATGGTGGTACTTGCGGTGCACGGGCTCCTTGGAGATGTACTCCAGCGAGTCGTGCATCCAGCCCATGTTCCACTTCAGTCCGAAGCCCAGACCACCGAACCCGCCGGGGCCGACATGGTGAGTGGCCCGGGTGACGCCGTCCCAGGCAGTGGACTCCTCGGCGATGGTGACGACGCCGGGGCAGCGGCGGTAGACGGTGGCGTTCATCTCCTGGAGGAATGCCACGGCATCCAGGTTCTCCCGGCCGCCGTGCACGTTGGGCGTCCATTCGCCGTGCTCGCGCGAGTAGTCGAGGTAGAGCATCGAGGCGACCGCGTCCACCCGCAGACCGTCGATGTGGAACTCCTGGCACCAGTAGACCGCGTTGGCGACGAGGAAGTTACGGATCTCTTTGCGGCCGTAGTCGAACTCGAGGGTTCCCCAGTCCGGGTGCGCGGCGCGTTCCGGGTCGGTGTGCTCGTACAGCGGCCGGCCGTCGAACTCGGCCAGAGCCCAGTCGTCCTTGGGGAAGTGCGCCGGTACCCAGTCGACGATCACGCCGATCCCGGCCCGGTGCAGGGCGTCGACGAGATACCGGAAGTCGTCCGGGGTTCCCATTCGGGAGGTCGGGGCGTAGAAGCCGGTGACCTGGTAGCCCCAGGAGCCGCCGAAGGGGTGCTCGGCCACGGGCATCAGCTCGACGTGGGTGAAACCCAGGTCCCTGACGTAGGCGGGGAGTTGGGCGGCCAGCTGCCGGTATGTGAGACCCGGCCGCCAGGATCCGAGATGGACCTCGTAGACCGACAGAGGGGCCTCGTGCACCGGGCGGTCCGCGCGCCCGGCCATCCAGTCGCCGTCGTGCCACACGTGGTGCGAAGCGGTCACGATGGAGGCGTTGGAGGGCGGCACCTCGGTGCGGCGGGCCATCGGGTCGGCGCGCATCGTGTGGCTGCCGTCGGGACGGGTGATGTCGAACTTGTACAGCGCGCCCTCGCCCACGCCGGGGAGGAACAGCTCCCAGACGCCGGAGGCCCCGAGTGAGCGCATCGGCAGCCCGGTGCCGTCCCAGTAGTTGAAGTCGCCGGCGATCCGGACGCCCCGGGCATTGGGTGCCCACACGGTGAAGCGCGTGCCGGTGACGTCCTGGTGGACCATCGGCTCGGCGCCGAGCGCCTTCCACAGCTCCTCGTGCCGGCCCTCGCCGATGAGGTGCAGGTCCAGCTCGCCGAGGGCGGGCAGGAAGCGGTACGGGTCGTGGATCTCCAGCTCGGTGTCCTCGTAGGCGACGAGGAGCTTGTAGTCCGGGACGCTCCGCAGGGCCGGGAGGATGCCGGAGAAGAATCCCTCCCCCTCGTCGTGAAGCTCGGCGCGCAGTCCCTTGGCGACGACGGTGACGCCCCGGGCGTACGGGCGCAGGATGCGGAGCGCGACACCGCCGCGCACGGTGTGCGCGCCGAGCACCGCGTGCGGGTCGTGGTGCGCGCCGGCGAGCAGCCGTTCCCGGTCCTCCGGTGCGAGTGGCGGCGCGGGCCGCACCCCGTGGCTCGCGGCGCGCCGCGGCCGGGACTTGGCGGGGGGCGGGGATGCCGGTGCGTCCGCCGGGCCCGGCAGGAAGGCGGGTGCCTCGGGCTGGGTCTGGTCGGGCTTACTGCGGGACGGCTGTCGGGCGGTCACGAGTGCGGCCTCCTCGGGGGGCTCTGGGCGGGAGTGGTGGCGGATCCGGGCTCGGCGAGGCGGCGGACGGCCGCCATGGGGACCGGCAGCCAGTCGGGGCGGTGCCGGGCCTCGTAGAGCACCTCGTACACCGCTTTGTCGGTTTCGTACGCGCGCAGCAGCTCGCCCTCGGCGCGCGGGTCGGTGCCGGAGGACTCGGCGTATCCCTCGCAGTACGCGGCGCGGCAGTCCTCCGCCCACCGCGCGTCCCACGGCTGGTGGGAGCGGGCGGCGTAGTCGAAGGAGCGGAGCATGCCGGCAACGTCGCGCACCGCCGGCTGCGGTCGGCGGCGTTCGGAGATCGGGCTGGCCGGCTCGCCCTCGAAGTCGATCAGGGACCACCTGCCGTCCGCGGCCCGGAGGGTCTGGCCGAGGTGCAGGTCGCCGTGGATGCGCTGGGCGGGCCAGGCGCGGCCGTTGCCGCCCAGTGCGGCCAGGGCGTCGAAGGCGCCGCGCAGGCCGGACTCGTACGGACGCAAGGCGGGGACGGCCTGCGCGGTGGCCGCCAGTCGGGCGGTCATCTCGGCGGCCAGGTGCTCGGTCTGCTGCCGCCGCAGCGTGACGGTGGGCAGAGCGGCGGCGAGCGCGGTGTGCACCTCGGCGGTGGCCCGGCCCAGCGCGCGCGCCTCCTGGCCGAAACCGCGCCCCGCGGCGAGCGTGCGCAGCGCGAGCTGCCAGCCGTCGTCGGAGCCGCGCAGATATGGCTGGAGAACCCCGAGGGTGAGAGGTTCGCGCCCGTCCTCGCCGTCCGCCTCGTACCACGCGACCGGCGCGGGCACCCGCGCACAGCCTTCCCGGGCGAGGGCGAGGGGCAGTTCCAGGTCCGGGTTGATGCCGTGGCCGACCCTGCGGAAGATCTTGAGGATGTACGAATCGCCGTAGATCAGCGAGGAGTTGGACTGTTCCACCGAAGCGAGCCGGGGAGCCAGCCCGGCCGGGATTCCCGCGGCGGGGGCGCGGTCGAAGCGCAGGGTGCCGAGTGTGCCCGGAGTACGCAGCCGCTCCAGCAGCAGCGCGGCGAGGCGCGGATCGTGCAGGGCCTCGTAGACGGTGTGCCCGGCCAGCGGTCCGTCCGTGACCCGGCCGATCAGCGCGGACGCGAGTGGTGGCGGGAGCGCGGCCCGGACGCCCAGCAGCAGCTGGTAGCAGTCGGCCGGCTGCGGGGGACTCTGGCCGCGGAGGACCGGCTGCTGGGCCTGTACGAGCAGGTGCAGCAGGCCCGGAGAGGCCGTGGGAGGGAGCAGTTCGGTCGCCGAGACAAGGGTGAATCCGGAGATGGGGCGGCCCTTGCCCGCGAACCACCGCTGCCGGGGCAGCCATTCGCGCAGAAGCGGAGTGAGCGAGGGCAGGAGGGCTGGTGAGGGCCGTGGCGCCCGATTGGTACGACGGGCGCTCGTGCGACCCCGGGTGGATGCAGCCTCCGACATGGCATCGCGTCCTTTCCCCGGGCACACCACAGGATGCGCAGAGTGTCCCGGATTGCGGCAATGGCTGTCCGGCCGTGCGGGACGTGTCGGGTGAGGATGGTCCGTACAGGGAGAGTCGTTGACCCATTCGCGGCACGGTGTTCGGCGAGCAGTTCAGCTCACTCGCGGTATTCAGGGAGAGTGCCCAGGGTGGGCCGGTGGAAACCGCCCCACCCCCGGACTGTCCTGATATGACGTCAGATCTTGCTCACGCCTTTGGGTGTCTTGCGCAGCCTGAACCAATAGAAGCCGTGGCCTGCGAGAGTCAGCAGATAGGGCCACTCGCCGATGGCGGGGAACCGCACACCACCGATGAGCTCCACCGGGTGGCGGCCGTTGAAGGCCCGCAGGTCGAGTTCCGTCGGCTGCGCGAACCGCGAGAAGTTGTGCACGCAGAGGACCAGATCGTCCTTGTACTCACGGAGGAACGCGATCACCGCCGGGTTGGAGGACGGCAGTTCCGTGTACGAGCCGAGTCCGAACGCCGGGTTCTGCTTACGGATCTCGATCATCCGCCGGGTCCAGTGCAGCAGCGAGGACGGCGAGGACATCGACGCCTCGACGTTGGTGACCTGGTAGCCGTAGACCGGGTCCATGATGGTGGGCAGGTAGAGCCGTCCCGGATCGCAGGACGAGAAGCCCGCGTTGCGGTCGGGCGTCCACTGCATCGGGGTCCGCACGGCGTCCCGGTCGCCCAGCCAGATGTTGTCGCCCATGCCGATCTCGTCCCCGTAGTAGAGGATCGGCGAGCCGGGCAGCGACAGCAACAGGGCGGTGAACAGCTCGATCTGGTTCCGGTCGTTGTCCAGCAGTGGGGCCAGACGCCGGCGGATACCGATGTTGGCGCGCATGCGCGGGTCCTTGGCGTACTCCGCGTACATGTAGTCGCGCTCTTCGTCCGTGACCATCTCGAGCGTGAGCTCGTCGTGGTTCCGCAGAAAGATCCCCCACTGGCAGCCGGAGGGGATCGCCGGCGTCTTGGCCAGGATTTCGGAGACCGGGTAGCGCGACTCCCGTCGTACCGCCATGAAGATCCGCGGCATCACCGGGAAGTGGAACGCCATGTGGCACTCGTCGCCGCCCTCCCGGAAGTCGCCGAAGTAGTCGACGACGTCTTCCGGCCACTGGTTGGCCTCGGCCAGCAGCACGGTGTCCGGGTAGTGCGCGTCGATCTCGGCGCGGACGCGCTTGAGCAGGTGGTGGGTGCGGGGGAGGTTCTCGCAGTTGGTGCCCTCCTCCGCGTACAGATAGGGCACGGCGTCCAGCCGGAAGCCGTCGATGCCCAGGTCCAGCCAGAAGCGCAGCGCGGAGATGATCTCCTCCTGCACGGCCGGGTTCTCGAAGTTGAGATCCGGCTGATGGGAGAAGAAGCGGTGCCAGTAGTACTGCTTACGCACCGGGTCGTAGGTCCAGTTCGAGGACTCGGTGTCGACGAAGATGATCCGGGCGTCCTGGTACTGCTTGTCGTCGTCGGCCCACATGTAGTAGTCGCCGTACGGCCCGCCCGGATCGGACCGCGACTGCTGGAACCACTCGTGCTGGTCGCTGGTGTGGTTCATCACGAAGTCGATGATGACCCGCATTCCGCGCTGGTGCGCGGCGTCCACGAACTCCACGAAGTCGGCGAGGTCGCCGAACTCCGGCAGCACGGCCGTGTAGTCCGAGACGTCGTAACCTCCGTCCCGCAGCGGCGACTTGAAGAACGGCGGCAGCCAGAGGCAGTCGACGCCCAGCCACTGCAGATAGTCGAGTTTGGCGGTGAGGCCCTTGAGGTCACCCACGCCGTCACCGTTGCTGTCCTGGAAGGAGCGCACGAGGACTTCGTAGAAGACCGCCCGTTTGAACCAGTCGGGATCGCGGTCCTTGGCGGGCGTGTCCTCGAACTTGTCGTGGACAGGCTCATTGACGATCATGATGTGGGTGACCCTCCGATCGGCGGGGACGGTCGCAGGACCATGACGTGCGCGGGTGTGACACCCGGCTCGAGGCGCACATAGTTGGCCCTGCCCCAGTGGTAGGTCTCGCCGGTGAGCTCGTCGCGCACCGGGACGGTCTCGTGCCACTCCAGGCCGAGATCCGGCATGTCCAACGAGACCGTCGCCTCCTGGGTGTGGTGCGGGTCGAGGTTGACGACCACCAGAACGATGTTCGAACCCGACCTCTTCGAGTACGCGATCACCGCCTCGTTGTCGGCATGGTGGAAGTGGATGTCGCGCAGCTGCTGAAGCGCCGGGTGGCGGCGCCGCAGCCGGTTGAGCGCGGTGATCAGCGGCGCGATGGTGCGGCCCTCGCGTTCGGCCGACTCCCATTCCCGGGGCCGCAGCTGGTACTTCTCCGAGTCCAGGTACTCCTCGCTGCCCTCCCGGACCGGGGTGTTCTCGCACAGCTCGTACCCGGCGTAGACGCCCCAGCTGGGGGAGAGGGTGGCGGCCAGGACCGCCCGCACCTCGAAGGCCGGCCGGCCGCCCTCCTGAAGGTAGGCGTGCAGGATGTCCGGGGTGTTCACGAAGAAGTTGGGCCGCATGTACGAGGCGGACTCGCCGGACAGCTCGGTGAGGTAGTCCGTCAGCTCCTGCTTGGTGTTGCGCCAGGTGAAGTAGGTGTACGACTGCTGGAAGCCGATCGCCGCCAGGGCGTGCATCATCGCGGGGCGGGTGAAGGCCTCGGCCAGGAAGACGACGTCGGGGTCGGTACGGCCGATGTCCGCGATCACCTTCTCCCAGAAGACCACCGGCTTGGTGTGCGGGTTGTCGACGCGGAAGATCCGTACCCCGTGGCTCATCCAGAAGCGCAGCACGCGCAGCGTCTCGGCGACCAGGCCTTCCATGTCCCGGTCGAACGCGATCGGGTAGATGTCCTGGTACTTCTTCGGCGGGTTCTCGGCGTACGCGATGGTGCCGTCGGCCCGGTGGTGGAACCACTCGGGGTGCTTCTCCACCCAGGGGTGGTCCGGAGAGCACTGCAGCGCGAAGTCCAGTGCCACCTCCATCCGCAGGTCGCGGGCACGGGCGACGAAGCCGTCGAAGTCCTCGATCGTGCCCAGGTCGGGGTGGACCGCGTCGTGGCCGCCGGCCGGCGAGCCGATCGCCCACGGCACACCGACGTCCCGCCGCTTGGCGGAGAGCGTGTTGTTGGGCCCCTTGCGGTGCGTGGTGCCGATGGGGTGGATGGGCGGAAGGTAGACCACGTCGAAGCCCATCGCGGCGACAGCGGGCAGCCGTTCGGCCGCGGTCCGGAAGGTGCCGCTGACCGGAGGCTTCCCCTTCTTCACGACCGCGCCTTCGGAGCGCGGGAAGAGCTCGTACCAGGAGCCGAACAGGGCGCGCCGGCGTTCGACGAGCAGCGGCAGGGGGCGCGAGGAGCTGACCAGTTCGCGCAGCGGATGACTGACGAGCGCGTCCGTGGCCTCGGGAGCCAGCGCCGCGGCCAGCCGGGCGGCGGCCGGGCGGCCCTCGTCACGAAGGGCGTCCACCGCGGCGAGCACGGCCTCACGGCCCTCGCTCTTGGGCACTCCGGCGGCCGCGCGCTCGTACAGCTCCGCGCCCTCCATGAGGACGAGTGCGGTGTCGAGGCCGGCCGGGATCTTGATCTGGGCGTGGTGCCGCCAGGTGGCGACCGGGTCGCTCCACGCCTCGACGGCGTAGGTCCATCGCCCCTCGGAGGTCGCGGCCACCTCCGCCCCCCAGCGGTCCGTCCCCGGGGCGAGCTCGCGCATCGGGGTCCAGGGGCCGGGCCTGTCCGCGGGATCGCGCAGCACAACATTGGCGGCCACGGCGTCGTGGCCCTCGCGGAAGACGGTCGCCGTGACCTGGAAGACCTCACCCACCACCGCCTTCGCCGGCCTTCGGCCGCAGTCGACGAAGGGACGGACGTCCAGGACGGGAATACGACCGATCATGGAATCACCTGATGGCTCTGGTGCGGGCGTGGCCGATTGGGCACGTTTGGGAGGTTTGCCTCTTTCTAGCTGCTCCGTTGGCGACTGACGGGCTACGGGCATGGCCGCTCCTGTCCGCGTTCACTCGGGTGGCGGGAATCAGGGTGCGTTGAGGGGCGCGCTTCCTTCGTACCGGTGGAGCCTTCCCCGGCTCTTCGGGGCCCAAATCCGGTGCTTCGTTAACTACTGGCGCGTAACGGCTCCCGCAGGCAGCGGGGGCGCACCGACTCGCCCGGCTGCTCCCCTGCGCCGTGGTTGTGCCGACCGGGCGCCGCTAACGTCGGGGGGTGAAGCCCGGGTGCACATCGTGGTGCGTCCGCTGAAGATTCGTACTTCCCCCTGCGAAGGTGGACACGTGAAGGCCATTCGTCGATTCACCGTGCGCCCCGTCCTGCCGGAACCCCTACGACCACTCAGTGACCTCGCGCGCAACCTGCGCTGGTCCTGGCACGCCGAAACCCGCGAACTCTTCCAGTCCGTCGATCCCGAGGGCTGGCAGGCGGCGGGCGGCGACCCCGTACGACTGCTCGGAGCCGTGCCAGCCGCGCGGCTGGGCGATCTCGCACAGGACCGCCGCTTCCTGCGCAGACTGACCGCCGCCGCCGACGACCTGGACGACTATCTGCGCGGCAACCGCTGGTACCAGGCCCAGGAGGCCGCAGGCGATGAACTCCCCAACGCCATCGCCTATTTCTCGCCGGAGTTCGGCATCACCGCGGCGCTGCCCCAGTACTCCGGCGGCCTCGGCATTCTCGCCGGCGACCATCTCAAGGCGGCCAGCGACCTCGGCGCCCCGCTCATCGGTGTCGGGCTGCTCTACCGGCACGGCTACTTCCGCCAGTCGCTGTCCCGGGACGGCTGGCAGCAGGAGCACTACCCCGTACTCGACCCGAACGAGCTGCCCGTCTCCCTGCTCCGGGAGGACGACGGCACCCCGAGCCGGGTCTCGCTCGCCCTGCCAGGCGGCCGGTCGCTGCGCGCCCACATCTGGCAGGCGCGGGTAGGCCGGGTCCCGCTCCTCCTGCTCGACTCGGACGTCGAGGACAACGATCCCGGCGAGCGGGATGTCACCGACCGGCTGTACGGCGGCGGCAGCGAGCACCGGCTCCTTCAGGAGATGCTCCTCGGAATAGGAGGTGTCCGCGCCGTACGCACGTACTGCAGGCTGACCGGCCACCCCGCGCCCGAGGTCTTCCACACCAACGAGGGCCATGCCGGCTTCCTCGGCCTGGAACGCATCAGGGAACTCTCCGGGGAGGGACTGGACTTCGACTCCGCGCTGGAGGCGGTACGGGCCGGGACCGTCTTCACCACCCACACCCCCGTGCCCGCCGGCATCGACCGCTTCGACCGCGAACTGGTCGCCCACCACTTCGGCGAGGACGGCGAGCTGCCGGGCGTCGACGTCGAGCGGATCCTCCAGCTCGGCATGGAGACCTACCCGGGCGGGGAACCCAACCTGTTCAACATGGCCGTGATGGGCCTCAGGCTCGCCCAGCGCGCCAACGGCGTCTCCACCCTGCACGGAGCCGTCAGCCGGGAGATGTTCGCCGGCCTCTGGCCCGGCTTCGACCCGGCGGAGGTCCCCATCACCTCGGTCACCAACGGGGTGCACGCCCCCACCTGGGTGGCCCCGGAAGTCTTCCGGCTCGGCGCCCGGCAGATCGGTGCCGGCCGGGCCGAGGACGCTCTCACGGTCGGCGGCTCGAAGCGCTGGGACGCGGTCGCCGACATCGCCGACGCCGAGATCTGGGACGTGCGGCGGGTGCTGCGGGAGCAGCTGGTGTACGAGGTACGGGACCGGCTCCGGGCGTCCTGGCGCCAGCGCGGCGCCGGTTCCGCCGAACTCGGCTGGATCGACGGGGTGCTCGACCCGGACATCCTGACCATCGGCTTCGCGCGGCGCGTCCCGTCGTACAAGCGGCTCACGCTCATGCTCCGGGACAAGGACCGGCTCATGGACCTGCTGCTCCACCCGACACGGCCGGTGCAGATCGTCGTGGCAGGCAAGGCCCATCCGGCGGACGACGGCGGCAAACGGCTCGTGCGCGAGCTGGTGCGGTTCGCCGACGACCCGCGGGTCCGGCACCGCATCGTCTTCCTGCCGGACTACGGCATGGCGATGGCGCAGAAGCTGTACCCGGGATGCGACGTCTGGCTGAACAACCCGCTGCGCCCACTTGAGGCCTGTGGCACCAGCGGAATGAAGGCAGCCCTCAACGGGTGTCTCAATCTGTCCGTGCTGGACGGCTGGTGGGACGAGTGGTTCGGCCCGGACTACGGATGGGCGATCCCGACCGCCGATGCCGCCGGAACCGACGAGGACCGCCGCGACGACCTGGAGGCGCATGCCCTGTACGAGCTGATCGAGCAGCGGGTCGCCCCCCGCTTCTACGATCGCGGTGACAGCGGCCTGCCCGGGCGCTGGATCGAGATGGTGCGTCAGACGCTCGCCTCGCTCGGCCCGAAACTGCTGGCCGGACGCATGGTTCGGGAGTACGTGGAGCGGTTGTACGCCCCGGCCGCGCGCGCCCATCGCGCCCTGGACCCGGACACCGCCCGCGAGCTCGCCGGGTGGAAGGCGCGCGTGCGCGGCGCCTGGCCGCGGGTCGCGGTCGACCATGTGGAAGCGCTGGCGGCGACCGCCGTCAATGGCACCGCCGAGCTGGGATCGACGCTCGCGCTGCGGGTGCGGGTCGCGCTCGACGGTTTGCAGCCCGAGGATGTCGAGGTCCAGGCCGTCGCGGGCCGGGTCGACTCGGCGGACCACATCACCGACGCGCAGACCTTCCCGCTCAAGCCGGCCGGCGGCCCGGACCTGGAGGGCCGCTGGCTGTACGAGGGGCCGCTCGCTCTGGACCGTACGGGCCCCTTCGGTTACACGGTCCGGATCCTGCCCGCTCATCCGCTGCTGGCGACCAGCGCCGATCTCGGCCTCGTCGCCGTTCCGTCCGAGACGACGGGGGAGGCGGCGGGCGTACTGATGCGCTGACGCGCTGCTCCGCACAGGGGCCCGGCACCTCCCGCGGGGGTGCCGGGCCCTTGACGTGCCCATGGGGATACGTTCATGCTTCCGCCCAACGTTCAACACGCTGAACGTACTTGGAGATTCCCCCACCGGAAGGCACCCCCCATGCGCACCGGACCCATAGCCATGGCCGCGGCCCTCGCCGTCGCGGCCACCCTCGCTCTCGGCTCCACCGCGGACGCCGGCCCCGGACGGGCCGCTGCGCCCCGCACCGGGGCAGCAGCCGCTCCCGCGGCGTTCACCCACCCGGGTGTACTGGTCAGCCGCCCGCAGCTGGACTTCGTACGTGGCAAGGTCCAGGCCGGCGAGCAGCCCTGGAAGGGCGCGTACGAGCAGATGATGGCGAGCAAATACGCCTCGCTCTCGCGAACCCCCAAGCCGCGGGCGGTCGTGGAGTGCGGCTCGTACTCCAACCCCAACCTCGGCTGTACCGACGAACGTGAGGACGCGATCGCCGCGTACACGCTCTCCCTCGCCTGGTACATCACCCGGGACGGCCGGTACGCGCAGAAGGCGATCGAGATCATGGACGCGTGGTCGGCCGTGATCAGGGACCACACCAACAGCAACGCCCCGCTGCAGACGGGCTGGGCCGGGTCCTCCTGGCCGCGTGCCGCAGAGATCGTCAAGCACACCTACACGGGCTGGCCGAACGCGGGCCGGTTCGCCACCATGCTTCGCACCGTCTACCTCCCCGAGGTCGCGAACGGCTCCCACTCCAACGGCAACTGGGAGCTCAGCATGACGGAGGCCGCGATCGGCATCGCTGTCTTCCTGGAGGACCGCGCCGCCTACGACAAGGCGGTCGGCAAGTTCCGTGGGCGGGTCCCGGCGTACATCTATCTGAACACGGACGGCGATCTGCCGAAGACGGCGCCCGGCAGCAACCTCGACACCCGCGAGAAGGTCGTCAAGTACTGGCAGGGCCAGTCGACGTTCACCGACGGACTCACCCAGGAGACCTGCAGGGACTTCACCCACACCGGCTACGGCCTCTCCGCGATCTCCCACATCGCCGAGACCAGCCGCATCCAGGGACAGGACCTCTACCCGGAGGTGGCCGACCGGCTCCGCCACGCGCTGGGCTTCCAGTCCAGGTACCAGCTCGGCGCCCAGGTTCCGTCCTCGCTGTGCGGCGGCAGTCTGCATCTCGGGCTCGGCCCCGTCACGGAGGTCGGCTACAACGCCCTGCACCACCGCATGGGGTACGGCATGACGCAGACGCAGACCCTCACCGAACGGCAGCGCCCGGCCGGGTCGAACAACCTCTTCGTGGCCTGGGAGACCCTGACGCACGCGCAGAACCCGAACTGACATGGAACTGCCCGGGGGAACGGTGGTCCGTTCCCCCGGGCAGGGTCTTGTCACGGGCGGGTGAGCCGGATCAGAAGGTCAGCTTCCAGCTGTTGATGTAGCCCGTGTCCAGAGCGGCGACGTCCTGGACCCGCAGCTTCCAGGCACCGCTCGCGACCTCCGAGGAGGCGTTCACGGTGTAGGTCGCGACGACGTTGTCCGCGGAGTCCGAGCCACTGGAGTTCTTCAGCCGGTAGGCCGTCCCGTCCGGCGCCAGCAGGTCGATGACCAGGTCACCGCGCCACGTGTGGACGATGTTGACGTCGACCTTCAGGGCGCTCGGGGCGTTGCCCGCGCGGTTGACGTTGATCGTCGAGGTGCCGGTGCCACGGTCGGGGATGGCGACGTCCGTGGTGTTCTCGAAGACATTGCCCTGGCCGGCCGGGTTGATCGTCCAGCTGAAGGACGCCGTGCCGGTCTTGCCGGCCGAGTCGGTCACCGTGACCGTGGTGTTCGAGGTGCCCGCCGTGGTCGGTGTACCGGAGATCAGGCCGGTGGAGGCGTTGATCGACAGGCCGGCCGGGAGGCCGGTCGCCGCGTAGCTCAACGCGCCCGAGTTGGAGCTGCCGGCCTGGATCTGCAGGCTCGCGGCTGTGCCGACGGTGCCGGTCTGCGCGCCCGGGTTGGTGACGCTGACGCCCTCCGCGATACGGCTGCCGACGTTGATCGCCGCCCACGCGTTTGCCGTGTTGTTGTACGTCGTCGAGCCGTGGCCGTACAGGTCGGCGGCGGCCTGCAGGGTGGCCGTACGGGCGGCGGCGTAGTTGGTGTTGGAGGTGAACAGGCCGGTGGTCAGCGCCCGGAACCAGATCTTCTCGGCGGCGGCGCGGCCGATGGGAGTCACGGGGAGGCCGTCGGAAGTCGGGGAGTCGTAGGAGACGCCGTTGACGACCTTCGGTCCGCTGCCCTCGGAGGCCAGGTAGAACCAGTGGTTGGCCGGCCCCGAGGAGTAGTGGACGTCGATCCCGCCGATGCCCGAGTACCAGGCGTCCTTGGACGAGCCGTCCTTGCTGGGCTTGTCCATGTAGCGCAGCGGGGTGCCGTTGCCGCGGATGTCGATCTTCTCGCCGACCAGGTAGTCGCCGACGTCCTGGGAGTTGTTGGCGTTGAACTCCACGGCGGCCGCGAAGATGTCGGAGGTGGCCTCGTTGAGGCCGCCGGACTCACCGCTGTAGACGAGCTTGGCGGTGACCGAGGTCAGGCCGTGCGTCATCTCGTGTGCGGCCACGTCGATCGAGGTGAGCGGTTTGGCATTGCCGTCGCCGTCGCCGTACGTCATGCAGAAGCAGGAGTCCTGCCAGAAGGCGTTGACGTAGTTGTTGCCGTAGTGGACCCGGCTGTAGGGGGCCACACCGTCGTTCCGCAGGCCGTTGCGGCCGTGCACGTTCTTGTAGTAGTCCCAGGTCAGCGCGGCGCCGTAGTGAGCGTCGGCGCCGGCGGTCTCCAGGTTCGCCGGGGCGCCGTTGCCCCAGATGTCGTCCGGGCCGGAGAAGAGCGTTCCGGTACCGGAGGTGCCGCGGTTGAGGTTGTAGGTCTTGTGGTTGCCGCGGCCCGCGTCGGTCAGGTTGTAGGTGCTGCCCGACTGCGATGTGCCCAGCGTGACCTGTCCGCTGTACTGGGTGTTGCCGGTGCCGGTCTCGACAGCCTGGTACTCGTACAGCCTGGCGCCGGTCTCGGCGTTCGTGATGACGTGGAGTTCGTTGGGCGTGCCGTCGTGCTGGAGGCCGCCGACGACGGTCTCGTACGCGAGGACCGGCGTACCCTGCGCGGCCCAGATGACCTTGCGCGGCGCACGGCTGGCGTCGGACGCCTTGGAGCCCTCGGCTTTGGCCGCGGAGAGGGCTTGCTTCTCCGCGGTCGCGGCGGCGACCGCCGGGGCTGTGTCGGCGACCGTGATCTGCCTGCTGTTCGCCCGGTTGACGAACTCGGTGCGCCCGGACTTCGTCTCATGGACGGTCAGGTCGCCGCCGAGGACCGGGAGTCCCTCGTAGGTGCGCTCGAAGAAGGTGTGCGTGGACCCGTCGACGTCCTGGGTCACCTCGCGGACGACGAGCCGTTCCTTGGCGCCGAGGCCGAGCTCCTTGGCGGTCCGCGCCTTGGTGGCGTCGGCCTCGGCTATGAGCGCCGCCCGCTGGGCGGGGGTGAGCTTGGCGGGCAGGGCGCCGGGGTTCGGCTTGACCGAGGCCGGGGTCCGGCCGGACGTGTTGTCGGCGGTGGCGGTGCCGGCCTGGATACCGACGGCGAGCATGGCTGCTGCGGCTACGAGCGCGCCGACGGCAGTGCCACGTCGATGGGGGCTGGGTCTCAACGCAGACTCCTTCTGCAAGGGGGGTTCCGGACGGCTGGGTGGGCCTCCGGGCAGAACAGGCAGTGCGCAGAACGGGAGAAGAGTGCCACTGGTATTGACCTAATGTCAGGAGCGCGTCAAAAGGTTGGCCGGAAATCGTCCGTTGCCCGAATGGTCACGTTCGCTATACGGACGATTTACCGACTGGCCTCGGTTGACTCCGAGAAGCCGGGAGGTGTGGGTGCGGCCGGGCGCCGAAGAGTGTGACGACCTCGATCTCGCACACGGCCTGCGGGAGGGGGCGTTGGGGGGCGGGGGCGCAGCCGCGGCCCGGGCGTCGACCATCGGCCCCTCCCTGCTGGGGAGTCCGTCCACTGTGTCCGTCCACTGCGCGGACTGTCATGACGTTGTCCTGCCGCACGCGAGGCTCCAGTTCGGGGCGTGACTGGACCCGGCACGAAGCCGAAGGTGAGATGGGCGTGAAGTGTTTGGTGCGGAGTCCCGATTCCCGCGGCTGAGGGGAGGCGGAGCCGGGCCCCGGCTCGGCGGGCGGCGGGCCGGTGGGCGGAGGAGCGGCCAGTGGCTCCGGGATGGAGCCCGAGCCGGTCCGGCTGCCGTGGGCCGGTGGGTGGCAGGGCATCGGCCCGCCGGGTGCCGGCGCTGACGCGCTTGGAAGGAGCGCCCCCTCCGTCGGGTACTGAGCGTGACGGCATTCATGCTTCCGCCGGGCCGCGTTACGAACAACAGGCAGTGCGAAACGCTGCCGGCCGGACCGGCCGGGTGATCGAGGCGGAGCCGGTTGCTGCCCAGGACGGGCCGAAGGTGCCCCTCAGGCCCGGGTCGACGACCCGGGCCTCTTGCGGTGCCCGCATCTCACACCACCCGCCCCTCACACCACGCTCTCCCGCCACGCACGGTGCAAGTCCGCGAAGCGGCCCGTGCCCGCGATGAGGTCCGCGGGCCTGCCGTCCTCCACGATGCGGCCGCCCTCCATCACCAGAACCCGGTTCGCGATCTCCACCGTCGACAGGCGGTGGGCGATCACCACGGCCGTCCGGCCGCGCAGCACCGTGTGCATCGCGCGCTGCACCGCCCGCTCGCCCGGGATGTCCAGCGAACTCGTCGCCTCGTCCAGAATCAGCACCGCCGGATCGGCCAGCAGCGCACGGGCGAAGGCGACCAACTGCCGCTGTCCGGCGGAGATTCTGCCGCCGCGCTTGCGTACGTCCGTGTCGTACCCGTCCGGCAGCGCGCTGATGAAATCGTGCGCACCGATCGCCTTCGCCGCCTGCTCGATCTCCGCAGCTGTGGCGTCCGGCCGGCCGATCGCGATGTTCTCGGCGACCGTGCCCGAGAACAGGAACGCCTCCTGCGTCACCATCACCACTCCGCGCCGCAGCTCCGGCACCGCCAGATCGCGCAGGTCCACCCCGTCGAGCAGCACCCGGCCCTCCGTAGGGTCGTAGAACCGCGCCAGCAGCTTCGCGAGCGTCGACTTGCCCGCGCCCGTCGAACCGACCACCGCGACCGTCTGCCCGGCCGGCAGCCCGAGGCAGAAGCGGGGGAGCACCTCGCCCCCCGTCCGGTACGCGAAACGCACGTCCTCGAAGACCACCTCGCGCCCCGGCCGGCCGGTGTCGAGCGGCGGCAGCTGCTTCGGTACGGCCGGCTCCGGCACCGTCGGCGCTTGGGCCAGCAGTCCCGCGATCTTCTCCAGCGACGCGCCCGCCGACTGGTACGAGTTGAGGAACATCCCGAGCCGGTCGATGGGGTCGTACAGCCGCCGCAGGTAGAGCACCGCGGCCGCCAGCACCCCGAGAGCCAGCGTCCCGGTGGCGACCCGGTACGCACCCCACAGCACGATCCCGGCGACCGCGGTGTTCGCCACCAGCCGCGAGCCGACCACATAGCGGGCCATTTCCAGAATCGCGTCTCCGTTGACGCGTTCGTGATGGTGGTTGAGCGCACGGAACTCGGTATCGTTCGCCCGCTCGCGGCGAAACGCACGCACCGGCCGGATGCCGTTCATCGTCTCGGCGAACTTCACGATCACCGACGCGATCGCAGTGGACCGGTCGCTGAACACCACGCCCACCCGGCGCTGGTAAAGCCGTACGAGCAGATACAGCGGCACGAACGACATCACTGCCAGGCCGCCCGTACCGAGGTCCAGCCACAGCAGCATCGCGGAGATGTAGACGAAGGCCAGTACCACCGCGATGAGCTCCTGGAGTCCCTCGCTCAGAAGTTCCCGCAGTGACTCCACGTCCGTGGTGGAGCGGGAGATCAGCCGGCCCGACGTGTATCGCTCGTGGAAGTCCACGCTCAGTGCCTGCGCGTGGCGGAAGATCCGTCCGCGCAGATCCAGCAGCACATCCTGGTTGACCCGGGCGGAGGTTCGGATGAAGGCGTACTGGAAGGCGCCGGAGCCGACCGAGCAGGCGGCGTACCCCACCGCCACGGCGATCAGCGGCCCGTA
Organism: Streptomyces sp. NPDC051219; assembly: GCF_040682335.1. Classification (NCBI taxonomy): domain Bacteria; kingdom Bacillati; phylum Actinomycetota; class Actinomycetes; order Kitasatosporales; family Streptomycetaceae; genus Streptomyces; species Streptomyces sp. NPDC051219. The sequence goes on along the minus strand of NZ_JBFBAS010000021.1, from coordinate 100,470 downwards.
GTCGTCGCGCCGGACGGCAGGCACGCCCCGGTCGATGGCGTACGCGACGAGCAGCGGTCCCGCCTGGGCCGCCGCCTGTTGCAGCAGCAGGAGCAGTGCGGCCAGGGCCACCAGCGCGCGGCGCGGGCCGAGCAGCGAGCGCAGCAGCGTACCGGTCGCGCCGGGCGGCGCGGGCAGCGCGTCCTGGGAGAACGGGTCATCGGCGGCCGGGCGGCCGACGGGATCCGGATCCGCACCGGCCTGCCGCTCGTCCTTCACCGTGGAACTCATGCGTCCCCCTCGTCCGCGGCGCCGGACATCAGCCAGGCGTACTCGGTGTTGCTGCGGAGCAGTTCGTGGTGCGTGCCGACGGCGGCGATCCGGCCGCCGGAGAGCAGTGCGACCCGGTCGGCGAGCAGCACGGTCGACGGCCGGTGTGCCACGACCAGCGCGGTCGTGTCGGCCAGGACGCGCCGCAGTGCGGCCTCGACCAGCGCCTCGGTGTGCACGTCGAGCGCGGAGAGCGGATCGTCGAGTACGAGGAACCGCGGCCGGCCGACGACCGCCCTGGCGAGCGCGAGCCGCTGCCGCTGCCCGCCGGAAAGACTCAGTCCCTGTTCGCCGACCTGCGTGTCGACGCCGTGCGGCAGTCGGCGTACGAATCCGGCCTGCGCGACGTCCAGGGCCCGCCCCAGCTCAGCGCCGCCGGCGTCGCCGCCCGCGCCCATCAGGACGTTTTCCCCGACGCTCGTGGAGAAAAGGGTCGGCTCCTCGAACGCCACGGACACCAGCTCCCGCAGCCGCTCGCGGGGCATCGCCGCGATGTCCTCACCGTCCAGCGTGATCTGTCCGCCGGTCACCTCGTGCAGCCGCGGCACGAGCGCGGTGAGCGTGGTCTTGCCGCTGCCGGTGGCCCCGACGAGGGCCATGGTCTCGCCGGGCCGGATCCGCAGGTCGATCCGGGCGAGTACGGGAGGGGAGTCGCCGGGAGCGTCGGGGTACCGGAACTCGACCTCGTCGAATACCAGTCCGCCTTCCGGGCGCCGCCGGGCCCGCGCCTCCGCGTCCCGCGCCTCCGCGTCCCGTTCCGCCTGCGGGAGCGCAGCGTCCCGCTCCACCTCCGCGTCCATCACCTCGAAGTACCGCTCCGTGGCCGTCGCCGCCTCCTGGCTCATCGCGAGCAGGAAGCCGATCGACTCCACGGGCCACCGCAGCGCCAGCGCCGTCGACAGGAAGGCCACCAGCGTGCCCGCCGAGAGGGAGCCGTCCGCGACCTGGATCGTGCCCAGCACCAGCGCCGCGCCGATGGCCAGCTCCGGGAGGGTCATGATCAGCGCCCAGATACCGGCCAGCAGCCGGGCCTTGCCCAGTTCCGTGGAGCGCAGCCGCTTCGACAGTTCACCGAAGGCGAGGGCCTGACTGCGGTGGCGGCCGAATCCTTTGATGATGCGGATGCCGAGCACGCTCTCCTCGACGACGGTCGTCAGATCGCCGACCTGGTCCTGCGCCTTCCGGGCGACCATGAAGTACCGGCTCTCGAAGAGCGACAGGAGGATCATCAGCGGCACGACGGGCGCCAGCATGACCAGCCCGAGCGTCCACTCCTGACTCAGCAGAATGCCGAAGCCGACCAGGATGGTTGCCGCGTTGACCAACAGGAACGTCAGCGGAAAGGTCAGGAACATCCGGACCAGCATCAGGTCCGTCGTGCCGCGCGACAGCAACTGCCCCGACGCCCAGCGGTCGTGGAAGGCGACCGGCAGCCGCTGCAGGTGCCGGTAGAGGTCGGCCCGCATCCCCGCCTCGACACCCGCGAGCGGCCGCGCGACGAGCCAGCGCCGGAACCCGAACAGCACGGCCTCCGCGATGCCGAGCAGCAGGAGGCAGAGCGCGCCCAGCCACACTCCACCCGGGTCCGAGTCCGCGACCGGGCCGTCCACCATCCACTTCAGGACGAGGGGGATGACGAGGGACAGACAGGAAGCGACGATCGCGACAAAAGCCGCGCTGAACAGCCGGATCCGTACGGGCCGTACGTACGGCCAGAGTCGCAGCAGCGAACGTACGGCCGACCTGTCCTTGGGGGGTGAAGGCGTTTCAGGCATCAGGGGCGAGCCTACGGTTCACGACTGACATGGCCCACTGGATTTCCGGGCGCCGGGCGCCGGGCGTCGGTCGTACCCCTCACTCCCTGACCCTCAGCAGCAGCACCGACCGCGCCGGTACCGTCACCGTCTCGCCGCCGCGGTGGACCGTGCCTGGAGCAGTGGCCTGGTCCTCGCGTGAGGTGTCGACGACCAGTTCGTACGTCTCGGCCCAGGGTGCGCCGGGCAGGACCCAGCTTGCCGGCCGGTCCGCAGCGTGCAGTACTGCCAGGAAGCTGTCGTCCGTCACCTTCGCGCCCCGCGCGTCGCGGCCGGGGATGTCCCGTCCGGACAGGTACAGACCCAGGGTGGCGGCCGGCGCGTACCAGTCATGCTCCGTCATCTCCGCGCCCAGCGGGGTGAACCAGGCCAGGTCGCGCAGCCCGTCCGCGCCCTGTCGGCGGCCCGAGAAGAAGGCGCGGCGGCGCAGCACCGGGTGGGTGTGGCGCAGTCCGATCAGGCGTGAGGTCAGCTCGAACAGCGGGCGCCAGTCCGGGTCGTCGAGCATGGTCCAGTCCAGCCAGCTGGTCGCGTTGTCCTGGCAGTACGCGTTGTTGTTGCCGCCCTGGGTACGGCCCAGTTCGTCGCCCGCGACCAGCATCGGTACGCCGGTCGACAGCAGCAGCGTCGTCACCAGGTTGCGCAGCTGGCGGCGGCGCAGTGCGCGGATCCGGGCGTCGTCCGTCTCCCCCTCCGCGCCGCAGTTCCAGGACCGGTTGTCGTGGGTGCCGTCCCGGTTTCCCTCCCCGTTTGCCTCGTTGTGCTTGCGCTCGTACGAGACCAGGTCGCGCAGCGTGAATCCGTCGTGGGCGGTGATGAAGTTGACCGAGGCGTACGGTCGCCTGCCGCCCCACGCGTACAGGTCGCTGGACCCGGACAGCCGGTAGCCCAGGTCTCTGACGTCCGGCAGCGCGCCCCGCCAGAAGTCCCGGACGGCGTCCCGGTAGCGGTCGTTCCACTCGGTCCACAGCGGTGGGAAGGCGCCGACCTGGTAGCCGCCCGACCCGACGTCCCACGGCTCGGCGATCAGCTTGACCCGCCGCAGCACCGGGTCCTGAGCGATCACGGCGAGGAACGGGGACAGCATGTCGACGTCGTGCATGGAGCGGGCCAGAGCGGCGGCGAGATCGAAGCGGAAACCGTCGACGCCCATCTCGGTGACCCAGTAACGGAGCGAGTCCGTGATCAGACGCAGTACGTTCGGCTGGACGACATGCAGGGTGTTTCCGCACCCCGTGTAGTCGGCGTAGCGCCGGGCGTCCGACTGCAGGCGGTAGTAGCCCCGGTTGTCGATTCCGCGCAGCGACAGCGTGGGCCCCAGCTCGCTCGCCTCCGCCGTGTGGTTGTAGACGACGTCGAGGATGACCTCGATGCCGGCGGCGTGCAGGGCCCGCACCATCCGCTTGAACTCGCCGACCTGCTGGCCGGCCGTGCCCGACGCGGAGTACCCGGCGTGCGGGGCGAAGTAGCCGATGGAGTTGTAGCCCCAGTAGTTGCGCAGGTCGCGGCGCAGCAGATGGTCCTCGTGCGCGAACTGGTGCACCGGGAGCAGCTCGACCGCCGTCACCCCCAGCCGTACGAGATGGTCGATCGCCGCGGGGTGCGCGAGCCCGGCGTACGTCCCCCGCAGCTCCTCCGGGATCCCGGGGTGGAGTTTGGTGAAGCCGCGGACGTGCAGTTCGTAGATGACCGAGTCGGCCCACGGCGTCTTGGGGCGGCGGTCGTCCATCCATTCGTCCTCGGTGTGGTCGTCGTGGACGACCACGCCCTTGGGTACGAACGGCGCCGAGTCGCGGTCGTCGCGCACGGTGTCCGCGACATGCTGCTGCGGCCAGTCCCGGACGTGCCCGTACACCTCGGCCGGCAGCGCGCCGTAGTCATTGCCGGGGGCGCCGTCCACCGCCCGCGCGTACGGGTCCAGCAGCAGCTTGGCCGGATTCCAGCGGGCCCCCGTCCACGGGTCCCAGCGCCCGTGCACCCGGAAGCCGTACCGCTGCCCCGGCTGTACGCCGGGCACGAAGCCGTGCCAGATCTCGTGGGTCAGTTCGGTCAGCGGGCACCGCGTCTCGGCGCCCCGCTCGTCGAAGAGGCACACCTCCACCGCCTCCGCGCCGCCTGCCCACAGTGCGAAGTTGGTGCCGGCCACCCCGTCCGGGCCGACCCGGTAGCGGGCGCCCAGCGGTGTCGGCGCCCCCGGCCATACGGGCGCCCGGGGCGTGCCCGGCGACCTGCGGTGACCGTTGACCCCGGCCGGCGCCTGCCGTTCCCCGTTCAGGGCGGACTGCCCGCCCCGTACTGCCTCCTGCTCGGCTGCGCTCGACACCTGTCGGCCTCCCGCGGCTCGTCGGGACCGCCGCCGATCCGGGGGCACGGCGTCCCGGCCGTGGCTCCCCTCGCATGGTCCTCCCACCTGTTCTTCCCGCAACAGCCCCCGCACTCACGTTTCCCCGGCGGGGCGCAATCGTTGGGACAGTCGTGAGAGACGTGACAAGGCGGGCAGGGGCGGGCTTGGCCGCCGTACTGGCATGGGCAGGACTACTGGCGGGGCTGGCCGGATGCACCGACGGTGTCGAGGTCGGGATGCCCGGAAAACCGAGGGCGCCGTACGACGCCATCCGGATCTCGCCCGAAGACGGTGCGAAGAACATCGGGGCGCAGGGCCCGCTCCTGGTGTCCGTGCCGGACGGACGGCTGGAACGGGTCAAGGTGACGAAGGTCGAGGACGTACAGAAGGAGGAGGTCAGAGGGCGGATCTCGGAGGACGGTCTGAGCTGGCGGCCGGACGACGGGGCGCTGGCGCTCGCCGCCAAGTACACCATCGACGTGGTCGCGGTGGACGGCCACAACCGACGTCAGGCCCGGCACTCCACTTTCACCACTTATGTGCCGGAGGAACGCTTCATCGGCTACTTCAAACCGGAGAACCGCGCCACCGTGGGCACCGGCATGATTGTCTCCTTCACCTTCAATCGGGAGATCGAGAACCGGGCGGGGGTCGAGAACGCCATCAGGGTCACCTCGAAGCCGCCCGTGGAGATCGTGGGCCATTGGTTCGGCAGGGAGCGCCTGGACTTCCGTCCCGCCGAATACTGGAAACCGGGCACCGAGGTGACCGTCGAGATGCGGCTGCGTGATGTGGAGGCCGCCCCCGGCTCGTACGGAATCCAGCAGAAGAAGGTCCGTTTCACCATCGGCCGCCACCAGGTTTCGACGGTGGACGCGACGAAGAAGACCATGGTGGTACGTAGGGACGGTGCGGTGCTGTCGACCATTCCGATCACTGCCGGGGCGCCCAAGACCACCACGTACAACGGGAAGATGGTGGTGAGCGAGATGTTCGACGTGACGCGGATGAACGGTGCCACCGTCGGATTCACGAAACCTGACGGCAAGAGCGAGTACAACGTTGCGGACGTCCCGCACGCGATGAGGCTGACCGCCTCGGGGACCTACCTGCACGGGAACTACTGGGCCAAGCGGGAGTGGTTCGGCTCGGTCAACATCACCCATGGCTGTATCGGGCTGTTCGACGTGCGGGGAGGCAAAGAGCACACCCCGGCCAGCTGGTTCTTCGACCGGACCCTCGTCGGAGACGTGGTGGAGGTGGTCAACTCCCGTGACAAAACGGTCGCTCCGGACAATGGTCTGGGCGGCTGGAACATGGGCTGGGACCTCTGGAAACAAGGGTCCGCGGTCAACTGAGTTCCCCTCACAGCACGGCCCGTGCCCCCGTCACCAGTTGGGACTGAACGGTGACATTGCAGGGGAGGTCGGGACCCGTCCGGTGTGATTATCTATCGCCATGTGCGCGAGTCCAGCGCGAGGGGGTACGGGCCATGGCGGGGCCGGGCCGTGCGAGGGGAGAGAACCATCTTGAACGTGGAGCCGATATCGGGGGCATCGGCCGGAGCGCGGCGGGGGCGCGGGGGCGCCGGACTGCTGGCACTGGTACTGGGGGCGGTGCTGCTCCTGGTGACGGCCTGCGGCGGGGGCGGGGACTCCGGCAGCGGGAGCGGGGACAAGGGCAAGAAGGGCTCGGGCAAGGCCGACACCTCGGCGTCTCAGGCCGTCGTGACCATCGCCCCCAAGGACGGGGCGAAGGAGGTCGAGACGAGCGGGGTCCTGAGGGTCTCCGCCACGGGCGGCAAGCTGACCACCGTGACCGTCGCCGACACCAAGGGCAACAAGGTCGACGGCAAGATATCCGCCGACGGCGCGAGCTGGGTGCCGGACCGTCACCTGGGCGCCGCGACCCAGTACAAGATCCATGCCGTGGCCAAGGACGGTGAAGGCCGTGAGTCCGCCAAGGACGCCACCTTCACCACGCTGACCCCGAAGAACACCTTCATCGGTCACTACACGCCGGAAGACGGCGCCACGGTCGGTGTCGGTATGCCGGTCTCGATCAACTTCACGCGCGGCATCACCAACCCGGAGGCCGTCGAGAAGGCGGTCACCGTGACGGCCGAGCCGTCCGTGCCGGTCGAGGGCCACTGGTTCGGCAACGACCGGCTCGACTTCCGCCCGGAGAAGTACTGGGCGGCGGGCACCAAGGTCACCGTGAAGCTGAACCTCGACGGCGTCGAGGGCCGGCCCGGGGTGTACGGCAAGCAGACCCGGACCGTGAAGTTCACGATTGGCCGCTCACAGGTCACGACGGTGGACGCCAAGGCGCACACCATGCAGGTCGTGCGCGACGGCCAGGTCCTCAAGAACATCCCGATCACCGCGGGCGCCCCGTCGACCACGACGTACAACGGCCAGATGGTCATCAGCGAGAAGTACAAGGTGACCCGGATGAACGGCGCCACCGTGGGCTTCGGCGGCGAGTACGACATCAAGGACGTGCCGCACGCGATGCGTCTGTCCAACTCGGGCACCTTCGTGCACGGCAACTACTGGGCGTCCTCGGGGACCTTCGGCTCGGCCAACGTCAGCCACGGCTGCGTGGGCCTGCGGGACGTGCGGGGAGGCTGGGACAAGAAGGCCCCGGCTGCCTGGTTCTACGACAACTCGCTCATCGGTGACGTGGTGGTCGTGAAGAACTCGAACGACAAGCAGATCGCCCCGGAGAACGGCCTCAACGGCTGGAACATGTCCTGGGCGGAGTGGACCAGGTAACAGGTCCCGCGCTACGCCGACGGCCCGGTGCTGTACCGGACATTCCGGGGACATAGCCCCGGACTGCGACAGCGCCGGGCCGTACCGCGTTAACCACCACTAACCTGCTCCCCATGACCGTGAATCTCGAAGTCTCCGAAGGCGTCGGCACCATCCGCCTTGACCGCCCTCCGATGAACGCGCTGGACATCGCCACCCAGGACCGGCTGAAGGAGCTCGCCGAAGAGGCGGCCCGCCGTGACGACGTCAGGGCCGTGATCCTGTACGGCGGAGAGAAGGTGTTCGCCGCCGGTGCGGACATCAAGGAGATGCAGGCCATGGACCATACGGCGATGGTCGTACGGTCCCGGGCCCTGCAGGAGTCCTTTACCGCCGTGGCCCGCATCCCCAAGCCCGTTGTCGCCGCGGTCACCGGCTACGCCCTCGGCGGCGGCTGCGAGTTGGCCTTGTGCGCCGACTTCCGCATCGCCGCGGACAACGCCAAGCTCGGCCAGCCCGAGATCCTGCTCGGTCTGATCCCGGGCGCCGGCGGAACTCAGCGGCTCTCCCGCCTCGTCGGCCCGTCCAAGGCCAAGGACCTCATCTTCACCGGCCGTATGGTGAAGGCCGACGAAGCGCTCGGTCTCGGACTGGTGGACCGGGTCGTTCCGGCCGCCGAGGTGTACGACCAGGCGCACGCCTGGGCCGCGAAGCTGGCGCAGGGGCCCGCCCTGGCGCTGCGCGCCGCCAAGGAGACGGTCGACGCGGGCCTGGAGACCGACATCGAGACCGGCCTCGCCATCGAACGCAACTGGTTCGCGGGCCTGTTCGCCACCGAGGACCGCGAGAGGGGAATGCGCAGCTTCGTCGAGGAAGGTCCGGGGAAGGCCAAGTTCCTCTGAACGCTGTCCGGTCGGGTCCCGGATGGTGGCCGGTCCGGTCCTCCCTGTGGGTGCATTGGCCAGGCGCGGGCGCATTAGCCAGGCCTTAAGAGAACCTTAAGGATCTGCCGCCCGGAACTCTTCGTGATCAACCGTAAGCGGGACGTCATGGCTGCTCAGTGGGCCGCGGAGGGTCTCCCTCTGCCTCTGACATATGCCAAACGGGCCTACCGGAACCGGTGGTTCCAGGGGGCGGATTCCTCCAGAACGGCTCCGTGCGGTGCCTTGGGCCGCCATGATGGGGGCATGGCGGGCCTGGAGGGTGTAGAGCAACCGCGGCAACGCAGCAGCATGCTTGCCGCGCGTCCGACGCCGGCCGTCGAGGACGAACGGGCGCTCAAGGCGCTGGAGTTGTTCGGGAACCCGGCGGAGGCGGAGGTCCCGCTGCCGTCCCGCCCGGAGTCCGCGGGTACGGCCCGGCGGCTGACCCAGAGCGTGGTCCTGCGCCAGTGGGGGCTCTCCGCGCAGACCGCCGAGTACGCGGTGCTGCTCGTCTCGGAGCTGGTGGGCAATGCCGTACGGCACACGGGCGCCCGGGTCTTCGGGCTGCGCATGATGCGCCGCCGCGGCTGGATCAGGATCGAGGTGCGCGACCCGTCGCGCGGGCTGCCCTGTCTGATGCCCGTCCACGAGCTCGACACCAGTGGCCGGGGTCTCTTCCTGGTCGACAAGCTCTCCGACCGCTGGGGCGTGGACCTGCTGCCGCGCGGCAAGACGACCTGGTTCGAGATGCGCGTGCCCGACCGTCACTCGTCCTGAAGATCCACCCCTGGGGAGCGCAGAAAGCCCCCGCTCGCCCGGACGGGGCGTCTTGGGGGCTTCTGTGGAGCGCCGTGGATCTGGGGGGTGTGATCCACGGCGACTGGGGACGACCTGGCCCGGGTCAATGGGGGTCGTGTCCCCGACTATGGCAGATGAGGAGGCGTGACGACAAAGTGCCAACTCGGACAAAACTTGCCGTATGTGCCCATTATCGAAATGAATCCCAGGTGAGGTGGGCCACTCGCCTAGTGAATGGTGAGTGAACATGCGCTAATCCGAGTGATTCATCGATCATCTCAAGAAGTGGACGGATCGGCGCGCGACCCGCAGCGTCGGTGGATTTGGTCAATCGTTATCTTTCGGGCATACAACCCTTTAAATGGGCGGGTGCTCTGTTACCCAGGGGGGCTGCCCCCGACCCCCCGAGCGATCGGCCGCCGCGGCGCACTGCGCTCGGCCGCCGCCGCAGTCGTCGCAGGCGCCTTCGCCTCCGGCTGCTCGGCCGGCGGTGCCTCGCGCGGACCTGTCACTCCCGCCGCACCGCCCGGTCCCGCCGCCCCGGCCGCCCCGACGAAACACCGCCGTCCCGCGCCCGCTCCCCGCGCCTTTCCCGGTCAGCCCTTCCGGATCGGGCACGGCCCCCGGGACCGTGCCCGCGTCGCGCTCACCTTCCACGGCGGGGGAGACCCGGCCACCGCCCGGTCCGTCCTCTCCGAGGCCGAGCGGGCCGGTGCCCGGGTGACCGTGCTGGCCGTCGGCAGCTGGCTCGACGCACACCCGCAGCTCGCCCGCCGGATCCTCGACGGCGGCCATGAACTCGGCAACCACACCCAGCGCCATCTGACGATCTCGGAGATGACCGAGGCGGAGGCATATGCCGAGATCACCGACTGCGCCCAGCGGCTGCGCAGGCTCACCGGCTCCATCGGAACCTGGTTCCGCCCCTCGCGCTCCCGGTTCGCGGCCCCGTCCGTCCAGCGGCAGGCCCGAAGGGCCGGCTACCCGCACGTCCTCTCGTACGACGTCGACTCTCTCGACTTCACCTCGCCCGGTGCCGCGGCCGTCATCCGTAATGTCACCGGGGCGATCCGCAACGGATCCGTGGTGAGCCTGCACTTCGGCTATGCGGACACGGTCGCCGCCATGCCCGGACTCCTCGAAGAACTCGCCCGCCGCGAACTGCGCGCGGTGACCACTACGGAGCTGCTGACCCCATGACTCCCACGTTGTCCCTCACCAGGAGAACCGCCGCACTGCTCGCCGGCACCGTCCTGGCTCTCGCCCTGGCCGGCTGCGGCATGTCCGCCGAGAAGGGCACGACAGAAGCGCTCGACATCTACGGCACGCACAGCGCCGCACCGGCGCCCAGGACGAAGAAGACCGCTCACGCGGGACTGCCCGGCATGCCGCCGGTGCTGGACCCCAAGGACGTCTACGCCGCCGACCGGCCCGGCATGCTGTCGCCGGTCGTCAAGGACTTCCCGTCCCGGGTGTACGTGCCGAACACCAACTCCAACACGGTCTCCGTCATCGACCCCACCACCTACCAGGTGATCGACACCATCCCGGTCGGCATCCAGCCACAGCACGTCGTCCCCTCTTGGGACATGAAGACGCTGTGGGTCAACAACAACCGCGGCCACACGCTCACGCCGATCGACCCGGCCACCGGACGGGCAGGCAAGCCGGTGGAAGTGCACGACCCGTACAACCTCTACTTCACGCCGAACGGCAAGTACGCCGTCGTGATGGCTTCCCTGGACAGGGAACTCGTCTTCCGGGATCCGCACACCATGGACCGGGTCAAGAGCGTCCCCGTCTCCTGCTACGGCGTGAACCACGCGGACTTCTCGATGGACGGGCGGTACTTCATCGTCTCCTGCGAGTTCTCCGGAGAGCTGCTCAAGGTCGACACCGAGAAGATGGAGGTCGTCGCGCAGCAGAAGCTGACGCTCCAGGGCGCGATGCCGCAGGACGTGAAGATCTCGCCCGACGGCAAGACCTTCTACATCGCCGACATGATGGCGCACGGCGTCTGGGTCCTGGACGGGGAGGAGTTCACCACCCCGGAGCTCCTGCCCACCGGCAAGGGCGCCCACGGCCTGTACGTCAGCCGCGACTCCAAGGAGATGTACATCACCAACCGCGGCGAGGGGAGCATCTCGGTCTTCGACTTCGTAGAGAACAGACTCACCAAGAAGTGGACGCTGCCCGACGGCGGCAGCCCCGACATGGGCGGCGTCTCGGCGGACGGCAAGGTGCTGTGGCTGTCCGGCCGGTACGACTCCGAGGTGTACGCCATCGACACGGTCACCGGCGAACAGCTCGCCCGCATCCCGGTGGGCGGCGGTCCGCACGGACTCGCCGTGTACCCGCAGCCCGGCCGCTACTCGCTCGGGCACACGGGCGTCTTCCGCTGACCCCGGCACGTTCGTGGGCACCACGGACTCGACGAGAACGCCCCGGGAGCCAGTGCGGGCTCCCGGGGCGCTCCCTGTTCCGGGTTGGCGTTCCCACGGTCAGGAAGAGTGCCTCACCAGGCGACCGGGAGCCGCTCCGGCAGCCGCTTGATGAATCCGGTACGCCATACCAACTGCTCTGCGGGTACGGCCGGCCGCAGGCCGGGCAGCCGCTCGACCAGGGCGGTCAGGGCGATCTCCGCGTGGGCGCGGCCCAGCGCCGAGGCGGGGCAGAAGTGGCGGCCGGCACCGAAGGACAGATGCGGGTTGGACGCCCGGTCCAGGTCCAGCTTCTCTGGGTCGGCGAAGATCTCCGGGTCGAAGTTCGCCCCCTCGACCAGGACCAGTACCAGTTCGCCCTGCCTCACGAGGACTTCCCCGAGCTGGATGTCTTCCATGGCCAGCCGTGGCAGCCCGTCACCGATGGAAAGGTTCCAGCGGAGCAGCTCGTCGACCGCCCGGCCGATGCGCTCGGGGTGAGCGCGCAGGTAGCGGATCAGCTCGGGCCGCTGGAGCAGGGCCAGGACGGCGAGCACCAGAAAGGCGGAGGTCGACACCGCGCCCGCGCCGAACAGCGACACCGCGACCGTGGCGAGCATCTCGTCGGTCAGGTGCGCCGACTCCGAGTCCTCCCGCAGGGCTGCCAGCTTGCCCAGCAGACCGGACCGCCGGCCCTCGGGAGCGTTGAGCTGCTCCACCATGTAGCCGAGGTCCTTGTACCAGTTGAGGGCCGAACCCTCGAAGGTCTCCGCGCTCGTCATGAAGGCGACGTCCAGCCCCGACATCAGCCGGCGCCAGTCCGCGAACGGCACTCCGATGACCTTGCAGTGCAGGGCCGCCGAGAAGGGGTCGGCGAACCCCGCTCGGAGATCTGCGGGCGGGCCCTCGGCGAGTAGCGCGTCGATCAGCTCGTCGGCCGCTGCACGCAGCCACTCCTGCAGCCCGTCGGCCTTCGGGTTCAGTGATTTCATCACCGCACTGCGCAGGCCGGCGCTGTTGATGTTGCCCATGTTGTTGACGACTTCGGGCGGGATCGTCAGCGCGTACTGCCGTGGTACTCCGGCGTTCGCCGTGTCCTTCAGGCTGAACCGCTCATCCTCCAGGACCTGCTTGGCGAGCGCGTAGTTGCTCACCAGCCAGGCGCTGTCCCCGGTCAGGGTGCGGACCCGGGCCACCGGCTGTTTCTCCCGCAGCCAGGTGCACTCCGCGGGGAGTACGTCGCCGCGACGGGAGAGCGGGAAGTCGAGGACGACGCCCCCGTGCTCATGCTGCGCGTGGGACATCGACATCATTCCTTCCGGCATCTTCCGGCCGCACGACGGCATACGCCTGGTTGCGAGTCGCGCGAAGGCCGCCGCCGCGCCCGTAGAGCACATCAGTGAGCGGCATTTGTACGTGATAACAGGACACCGAGGACGGCACGTCCAGAATGCTGGGGGTGTCCAGGAAGAACGGGAGCTCCGCCGCGAGGTAGTCGAAGCAGACCTGCCGCTGTTCCTCGGTGATGGATTGACCGTCGCTCAGTTTGGGCCCGATGAAGAACTTGGCCATCTCCTCGCAGCTCTTACGGAAATCGTCGTCCGTTTCGATGAAATGGAGCACGCGTCGGTGGAGGAGCTGATAGATGTGGTTTCCGGAGAACTCGGAAAGTGCTCTCACCCTGGTGTCGCCGAGTGGCGGACCGGCCTCTTCCACACCCCGCAGAATCCGGCGGCGTACCGCCTTTATCTCCTTGGCCGCTCGGCGTGCCGCATGCTCCTCGGTGTATCCGAAGGAGGCGAACATCCGGTCCACGTGGAGATCGGCGTAGACGAAGTCGACCTGGGCGAAGCGGGAGTTCGCCCAGCGTGCGAGAGAGGATATGCGCTCCGCGCTGAAATAACTGTTGCCCGGACTTACGCCGATGAGTACGTGGTCGCCGTCGTCCCAGATGGTGCGGCAGGCGGGGGTGAAGGGCAGAACTTCGAATGCGTCAGCTGTGATCGTCACTGTGTGATCGCCCTTGAAGCCGCTTGTCCCTGGGAGCCCTGCGCTCCTGGTGTGGCGGCAACGACACGAAGTTATCCGTATGCGGCGGAGCGTGACAAGGGCGTCCAGGGATTGGCCGGTGTTTTCGCTTGACTGGCACTCGCCACTTCCGCATTACGGAACGGTAATTGAATGCTTTCTCAGTGCTGAGGTGCGGACCGCAGGAGCAGTAGGGCCCGATTGCGCGTCAGGAGGTTTGCGGGGGCGGCCGGTCACTCGCCGCCCGCGGTCATGTCCGTCAGCTCCGCCAGCGCCTCCGTGAGCCACTCCAGCCAGAATTCCTCCAGGCCGATCCCGGCGTGCAGCACCAGGCGGCGCAGCCGGTCCTCGTCCGCGTTCCGGCCGGGAGGGAAGTCGCGCTCCTCGATCGCCGCATACGTCGCCGACTGCCGCTGGTGCAGCGCGAGATGACGTCGCAGCTCCGCCTCGAGCCCCTCGGGCCCGACCACCGCCGCCGCGCGCAGCCGCAACAGCAGCGGGTCCCGGATGGGCTTCGGGTCCTGGCTCTCGCCGACCCAGCGGGTGAGTTCCGCGCGGCCGGCGGGCAGTACCTCGAACTCCTTCTTCTGCCCGCGTGCGGGCAGCTCGGAAGGAAGGGCCCGGATCAGTCCGCCCTGCTCCAGCTTCCCCAGCTCCCGGTAGATCTGCTGATGCGTGGCCGACCAGAAGTACCCGATCGACCGGTCGAATCGGCGCGTCAGCTCCAGCCCCGACGACGGCTTCTCGAGCAGGGCGGTGAGGATCGCGTGCGGGAGTGACATGGAGGCATCCTAGGTATCCGGCGCCGATACGGCCCGATCCCCGTGGAGCGCCGTCGCCCAGTCGCCGAGCGCCTCAGGGGTGCGCGGCCCGGCCTCCGACTCGCCGAGCAGCCCGTGTGCCCGCAGTACCTCCGCGGCCGCCATGCCCCACGGCCTGCGCAGTCGGGAGGCGGTCAGCAGTCCCCGGTCGGCCAGCAGTTCCCCGACGGGTCCCGTGCGCAGCCCGTCCGGCGCGAGGACTGCGGCGTCGTCGGCCCAGCGCAGCGCGAGGTCCACATCGTGCGTGGCCATGACGACGGTGGTACCGAAGTCGCGCAGCCGCCCAAGGACCGCCAGCAGCCGTTCCTGGCCGTGCGGGTCGAGGCCGGCCGTGGGCTCGTCGAGGATCAGCACCCGCGGCCTCATCGCCACGGCACCCGCGATCGCGGCCCGCTTGCGCTGCCCGTACGACAGCAGATGCGTCGGCCGGTCCCGCAGAGCCACGATGTCCAGGGCCTCCAGCGCCTCCGCGACCCGGTCCCGGACCTCGGCCTCCGGCAGGCCCAGGTTCATCGGGCCGAACGAGACGTCCTGGCCGACCGAGGCGGCGAAGAGCTGGTCGTCCGGGTCCTGCACCACCAGTTGTACGGTCGTCCGCAGCCCGGTCAGTCCGGCGCGGTCGTACGCCACGGGCTCGCCCTCCAGCCGCAGTTCTCCCGACCCGCACCGCAGACCGCCGCTGAGCAGTCGCAGCAGCGTGGTCTTGCCACTTCCGTTGCGGCCGAGGACGGCGAGCGATCGCCCCGGCGGGATACCGAAGCTCACACCGTCGAGCACGGCCGGGCCGTCCTGGTACGCGTAGCTCGCCGCGACGAGCTCCACGACGTGCCGCGCGGACACGGCTGCCCCTCCGGAGTCTGAGGTCGCTGCTGTCACGGGAGAAGCCTTTCGAGTACGAGGGTGAGGGCGGTGACACCCACGAGCAGCGCGCCGCTCGCGGCGAGGAACCGCCAGGAGAGCACCGCCTGCGGGACCAGGACGCGCAGGGTGCCGTCGTAGCCGCGGCCCGCCAGACCCGACTGCAGGCGCTCCGCGCGGTCGAAGGCCCTTACGAAGGCCGTCGCGCCGAGGCCGGCGAGCGAACGCCAGGTGGCCGCCCGGGTGGTGTGCCCCAGCCGGGCCGCCTGCGCCTGCCGGATCCGGGTGACGGCGTCCAGCAGCAGGAAGCTGATCCGGTACATCACCAGGGCGACGTCCACCACGGGCGCGGGGACACCCGCCCGCACCAGCCGCGGCAGGACATCGGAGACAGGCGTGGTGAAGGCGAACAGCAGCACCCCCAGCGAGGCCGCCGAAGTCCGCAACAGCAGCTGCCCCGCGTGTACCGCGCCGTCCGGTGCGAGCGTCACGAAGCCGTCGACGCCGCCCACCTGGAACAGCAGCGGTACCGCGCCGGTGACGCAGAACCCGAGCGGAATGCGGTACGCCCGCCACAGTTGACGGGGGGCGACCCCGGCCGGGCCGAGCAGCACGCCGAGCGTGGCGCCCGCGACCAGTACCGCCCCCGGCCAGGGCGGCAGACAAACCGCCGAGACGGTCAGTCCGAGCCCCAGGACGGCCTTCTCCACGGGGTGGCGGCGGCGCCAGCGACTGCTGTGCGCCGCCGCGTCGATGGGCAGCATCCGCCGGCTACGGCAGCGGTGCGCCGGACCCGCGCTGCTCGCCCGGCCCCCCGGACGCCGCTGCGGTCGGTGCGGATGCGGTCGGTGCGGACGCTGCCGGTGCGGGCGCTGCCTGTGGAGACGCGGCCTGTGTCCCGGCGGGGGGTGCCGCTGTCGCCGCGCGGGCCTCGCCCTGCCTGCGGCCCCTGCGAAGCCCGAAGTAGTAGGCCAGCACGCCCGCGCCGAGCGCCGCCTGCAACGAGAACAGCGCCGACTCGATCTCGCCGGACGGAGGCTCGTACAGCGGGGTGAACCACGGCTCGTAATCCGGCTGGATCTCGTTGATCGCGGCCTCCGCCTGCCCGTCGGCCCCGGAGAACGGTTCCTCCTTGCCGTCCCCGAGCCCGAGTGCGAGCGGCAGTACGGCGAGTGCGGCCACGATGAGCAGAAGCAGTGAGTTGATCTTTGCGTTACGGCTCATCAGGCCACGGCCCCCTTCTTCTGCCCCGGCTGCGCGCCCTTGAGGAGTACACCGAGCCGCGTCAGCTCGCCCTTGCTGGACTGCATCAGCAGCCGCATCACCAGCACGGTCAGCAGACCCTCGCTGACCGCCAGGGGGATCTGGGTGACGGCGAAGATCCCGCCGAACTTGGCCAGCGCCCCGGGAATTCCGGTCGCCGGGTCGGGGAACGCGAGCGCCAGCTGCACGCTGGTGACGCAGTACGTGCTCAGGTCGGCCACGAAGGCGCCGAAGCACACGCTGACCATCAGGGGCACTTCGAAGTGCCGCAGCAGCCGGTACACGCCGTATCCCGCCCACGGTCCGGCGACGGCCATCGAGAAGACGTTGGCACCCAGGGTGGTGAGCCCGCCGTGAGCCAGCAACAGCGCCTGGAACAAGAGGGTGATGGTGCCGAGGACTGCCATGATCGGCGGTCTGAACAGAATGGCCCCCAGCCCGGTACCAGTGGGGTGGGAACAACTTCCCGTCACGGAAGGAAGCTTGAGCGCAGACAGGACGAAGGTGAAGGCACCGGAGGCGCCGAGCAACAGTGTGCTCTCGGGGTTGGCCCTGACCTCACGGCTCAGCGCCTTGACCCCGTGGATGACGAATGGAGCTGACGCGGCGCCCCAGGCGACCGCGTGCAGCGGGGGCAGAAACCCCTCGGCTATATGCATGGTTGGGTAGACCCTCTCCAGCACCTCGTGGATGGACACGCGCCCTGGCCGGTCTCCTGGCTGACGGGGGTTCTGGGGATGTCGCACGTTCCCCAGACTGGCTGGATTGCCGCCCGGACTCCGCCTTCCCGGACTCCGCGGTCTCCCGCGGCGGTCCAGTGGCTCCCCGGAGGGTGGAGTCGGACTACCCGATCACAGTGGCGAGGGCCGCACCGGTACTGCACCGGTTTCCCGAACACCAAGGCCCTGTGACCCTAGTGCGCGGTGACGATCCGCGACAACCCGCGCACGGGCGCACGACCAGGGCGCCTGCGACGGGGGAGGGACCGGCGTCGGCCGGCGAGGCCCGTAACGGGGACGAGGGAAGGGGGGCGGCGGCCTCGGTCCCGCTCGCCGGAGCCACACGCGGGAGGCTCGAAGAGGAAGACGCCCCTGAGGAACACACGAGACGAGCGCGGCAATCGCGCCTCAGCCGGTTACCGGCGGGCGCGACGTCCACCGATCAGGGTTTCCCGGGCCTGTTCTGCCGCCTGGGATCGAGGCAGGGGGCCTCACCTCTGCCGCCGAGACCCCTGCTGGTCAGCGTTTCACACGGCTTTCAGGGACGGTCCGCCTTGCCGACGGGCGAGTCCGGGACAAAGCCGCGAGACGGGAAACCGCTGAGCAAGGGTGGTTTTCTCAGCACTCGATGACGTTGACCGCGAGCCCTCCGCGCGCCGTCTCCTTGTACTTGACCTTCATGTCCGCGCCGGTCTCCTTCATGGTCTTGATGACCTTGTCGAGAGACACCTTGTGGCTGCCGTCGCCGCGCATCGCCATCTTGGCCGCCGTGACGGCCTTGACCGCCGCCATGCCGTTGCGCTCGATGCAGGGGATCTGCACCAGGCCGCCGACCGGGTCGCAGGTCAGGCCCAGGTTGTGCTCCATGCCGATCTCGGCGGCGTTCTCGACCTGCTCCGGAGTGCCGCCCAGGACCTCGGCGAGCGCGCCTGCCGCCATCGAGCAGGCGGACCCGACCTCGCCCTGGCAGCCGACCTCGGCGCCGGAGATGGAGGCGTTCTCCTTGAAGAGCATGCCGACCGCGCCGGCGGCGAGCAGGAAGCGGACGATGCCGTCCTCATCGGCTCCGGGCACGAAGTTCATGAAGTAGTGCAGGACGGCCGGGATGATGCCGGCCGCTCCGTTGGTGGGAGCGGTCACCACGCGGCCGCCCGCCGCGTTCTCCTCGTTGACCGCCATCGCGTAGAGGGTCACCCACTCCATCGCGTGCGCCTTCTGGTCGCCCTCGGCGCGCAGCTGCCGCGCCGAGTTCGCCGCGCGGCGGCGGACCTTCAGCCCGCCCGGCAGGATCCCCTCGCGGGCCATACCACGCGAGACGCAGGACTGCATGACGCGCCAGATCTCCAGGAGTCCCTCCCGGATCTCCTCCTCGGTGCGCCAGGCCTTCTCGTTCTCCAGCATCATCGAGGAGATGGACAGGCCGGTTTCGCGGGAGAGGCGCAGCAGTTCGTCGCCGGTGCGGAAGGGGTACTTCAGCACGGTGTCGTCGAGCTTGATCCGGTCCT
Organism: Streptomyces sp. NPDC051219; assembly: GCF_040682335.1. NCBI lineage: Bacteria > Bacillati > Actinomycetota > Actinomycetes > Kitasatosporales > Streptomycetaceae > Streptomyces > Streptomyces sp. NPDC051219. The sequence continues at coordinate 81,912 of NZ_JBFBAS010000021.1, read as the reverse complement.
CGCCCACCGCGTCCTCGTCGACGACGAAGCCGCCCCCCACGGAGTAGTACGTCTTCTCCAGCAGCGGGGTGCCCGAGGCGTCGTACGCGAAGAGGGTCATGCCGTTCGCGTGGTACGGCAGGGAGCGCCGGCGGTGCAGGATCAGCTGGTTCGGCTCGTCGAACTCGATCTCGTGGGTCGCGCCTATCTCGGCGCCCAGCAGGCGGAGCCGCCCGGTCTGCCGGATGCGCTCGATCTCGTCGTCCGCCGTCTCGACGTCCACCGTCCGGGGCGAGTGGCCCTCCAGGCCCAGCAGCACGGCCTTGGGCGTGCCGTGACCGTGCCCCGTGGCACCCAGTGAGCCGAAGAGCTCCGCCCGGACCGAGGCGGTCTGCGCGAGCAGGCCGTCCTTCTTGAGGCGGCCGACGAACATCCGTGCCGCCCGCATCGGGCCGACCGTGTGCGAAGAGGACGGGCCGATGCCGATGGAGAAGAGGTCGAAGACGGAGATGGCCACGGTGGCGGACTCCCTTGTCTGCTCGTGGTGGGAGGTTCGGGTAAGGAGTGTTTGTAGAAGTCGAGCCTAACGCGAGCGGATGACAGAAACGCCTCGGCCGGGTGTCGGGCAGGGACCGGTCCGGTGCGGTCGGGGTCCCGATCCGCGCGCGTGTCCGAATCCTGGTCGTGATCGCGGACCGGGCCGGTCGGGCCCGGGTCGTCCAGTCGTACGAATGGCCCGGCCTGTGGACAACTCAGGCCGGGCCATCACGTCGCCGCCCTACGGTGAATCCGTCACGATCAACGGGCTCGTACGGGTCAGGCTCGTACGGAGCTCAAGCCGACGGGGGCGAGCAATGTCACCAGTTCACAGCGACGGGTACAGCGGGTGCTTCGCGGCGAGGGCGGAGACCCTGGCCTTCAGCGACTCACTGTCGTACGACGGCTTCAGCGCCTCGGCGATGATGTCGGCGACCTCGGTGAAGTCGTCGGCGCCGAAACCGCGCGTGGCCAGTGCCGGCGTACCGATGCGCAGACCCGAGGTGACCATCGGCGGCCGGGGGTCGTTCGGGATGGCGTTCCGGTTGACCGTGATGCCCAGCTCGTGGAGCCGGTCCTCGGCCTGCTGGCCGTCGAGCTCGGAGTTCCGCAGGTCGACGAGGACCAGGTGGACGTCCGTACCGCCGGTGAGGACGGACACGCCGTGCTCGGTGACGTCGGGCTGCACCAGGCGCTCGGCGAGGATGCGGGCGCCCTCGAGGGTGCGCTGCTGGCGCTCCTTGAACTCCTCGGACGCGGCGACCTTGAAGGAGACCGCCTTCGCCGCGATGACGTGCTCCAGGGGCCCGCCCTGCTGGCCGGGGAACACGGCGGAGTTGATCTTCTTCGCCAGCTCCTGCGTGGAGAGGATCACACCGCCGCGCGGACCACCGAGGGTCTTGTGGGTGGTGGTGGTGACGACGTGGGCGTGCGGCACCGGGTTCGGGTGCAGGCCCGCGGCCACCAGGCCGGCGAAGTGGGCCATGTCCACCATCAGGTACGCGCCGACCTCGTCGGCGATCCGGCGGAACGCCGCGAAGTCCAGCTGGCGCGGGTAGGCGGACCAGCCGGCGACGATCAGCTGCGGCCGGGACTCCTTGGCCAGGCGCTCGACCTCGCCCATGTCGACCTGGCCGGTCTCGTCGTCGACGTGGTACGGGACCACGTTGTAGAGCTTGCCGGAGAAGTTGATCTTCATGCCGTGGGTCAGGTGCCCGCCGTGGGCGAGGTTCAGACCCATGATCGTGTCGCCCGGCTTCAGCAGCGCGAACATCGCCGCCGCGTTGGCCTGGGCGCCCGAGTGCGGCTGGACGTTGGCGTGCTCGGCGCCGAACAGCGCCTTGATGCGGTCGATCGCGATCTGCTCGACCACGTCGACGTGCTCGCAGCCGCCGTAGTAGCGGCGGCCCGGGTAGCCCTCGGCGTACTTGTTGGTGAGAACCGAGCCCTGCGCCTCCATGACCGCGACCGGAGCGAAGTTCTCCGAGGCGATCATCTCGAGGGTGGACTGCTGGCGGTGGAGCTCGGCGTCGACAGCAGCGGCGACGTCCGGGTCCAGCTCGTGGAGGGAGGTGTTGAGAAGCGACTTCGAAGACATCACGGTCCCTGGGGTGTCAGTTGCCGGAGAGGGTGGCGTACTCGTCGGCGGAGAGCAGATCGTCCGGCGCGTCCGAGACGCGCACCTTGAACAGCCATCCACCCTCGTACGGGGCGGTGTTCACGAGCGACGGGTCGTCGACGACGTCCTGGTTGATCTCGGTGACCTCACCGGACACGGGGGAGTAGAGGTCGCTGACGGACTTGGTCGACTCCAGCTCGCCGCAGGTCTCGCCGGCGGCGACGGTGGCGCCCACCTCAGGGAGCTGGGCGAAGACGACGTCGCCGAGCGCGTTCGCGGCGAACTCCGTGATGCCGACCGTCGAGACGCCGTCCTCGGCGGCCGACAGCCACTCGTGCTCCTTGCTGTAACGCAGCTGCTGGGGGTTGCTCATGGCCTGATTCTCCTGGATGCGGGGGAGTGCTGGTGGACTGTCGTCTTGAAGAGTGAGACGCGCGGGTGTGCGCGAGGTCACTTCTGGCGCTTGTAGAAGGGGAGCGCCACAACCTCGTACGGCTCATGGGTACCGCGGATGTCGACGCCCACCCCGGAGGTGCCGGGCTCGGCGTGTGCCGCGTCCACGTACGCGATGGCGATCGGCTTGCCGAGGGTCGGGGACGGGGCGCCCGAAGTGACCTCTCCGACGACCTTGCCGTCCGCGACGACGGAGAAGCCGGCGCGGGGGACCCGGCGGCCCTCGGCGATCAGGCCGACCAGCTTGCGCGGCGGGTTGGTCGCGGCGCGCTCGGCGGCGGCCTCCAGGGCGGCGCGGCCGACGAAGTTGCCTCCGTTGGAGGTCTTCTCGAACTTGACGACCCGGCCGAGGCCCGCGTCGAACGGCGTCAGCGCGGTGGTCAGCTCGTGCCCGTACAGCGGCATGCCGGCCTCCAGGCGGAGCGTGTCGCGGCAGGACAGTCCGGCCGGGACGAGGCCTACGGGGGCGCCCGCCTCGGTCAGGGCCTGCCACAGCTTCTCGGCGTACTGCGGGGCGACGAACAGCTCGAAGCCGTCCTCGCCGGTGTAGCCGGTACGGGCGATCAGCGCGGGGACGCCGGCGACCGTGCCGGGCAGGCCCGCGTAGTACTTCAGCCCGTCCAGGTCGGCGTCGGTCAGCGACTTCAGGATGCCGGGAGACTCGGGACCCTGGACGGCGATCAGCGCGTATGCGTCACGGTCGTCGCGGACCTCGGCGTCGAACTCCCCGGCGCGGGCGGCGATGGCGTCCAGCACCGTCTGGGCGTTGGAGGCGTTGGCGACGACCATGTACTCGGTCTCACCGAGGCGGTAGACGATCAGGTCGTCGAGGATGCCGCCGTCCTCGTCGCAGATCATGGTGTAGCGGGCGCGGCCCACGGCGACACCGCCGATGTTGCCGACCAGAGAGAAGTCCAGGCAGTCTGCGGCCTGCGGACCCGTGACCGTGATCTCGCCCATGTGCGAGAGGTCGAAGAGACCGGCCTTGGTGCGGACCGCGTTGTGCTCGTCGCGTTCACTGCCGTACCGAAGCGGCATGTCCCAGCCCGCGAAATCGGTCATGGTCGCGCCCAGCGAGCGATGCACGGCATCGAGGGCAGTCAGGCGGGGGGTGTTCGTCATAGGGGTGGCTCCCAGGGCATGGCCGACGAGGACTTTCCTCCCCATCTGTCATCGGAACCTGAGAGGTTCACCACGACCGTGCGTAAATATGGCTGAACCATATGGCTGAACGTCGGTCGTGACTTGCACCTTGGGTGGAGCCACCTGGCAGCGGCCCGCTTTTCAGATGTGCCTCGCCCGCGCGGTACGGGGCCTGAGAGATTCAAGGGAGGGACTTGCTCCTTCGGCGCCCGGCGCACACAGTGGCCAGGACTCTCCCGCGCGGATTCAAGCGGCCGTTATGCAGTTGGCGCGGACATCATTGCACGCATCGGAGCAGTGTGGGGGGCCCGGCCCCAAACCGGCGCGAACGGCAAAACGCTTGTACCTCATTACCGTTTCTTTACACTCGGTGGACATGGGTACGAGTGACCCGACTGGGGGAGGACGATCACTGTGACGAGGCCTGGGGCGTATGCGACGACCGCGGGGGTCGCCGGCGCGATGCCCGCACAGCCCGGTGTGCCGGTGCGGAAGGCGCTCGGACGGCCCGAGCCGGTAGTCCGCGACCTGCGGGGGCGGGCCGGGCGCAGCCCGCACGGCCTCGATTTCGCGACGGGCGACGTGGTGGTCGTCTCCGGTCTGCCGGGCAGCGGCAAAAGCACGCTGATCAAGCGGACCGCGGCGACGCGCAGCATCGACTCCCAGGACGTACGCGAGCGCTGGGAGGACCGGATGCCCGGCCGCCTGCCGTACGCCGTCTACCGGCCCCTGGTGCGCATCGCGCATTACTCGGGCCTGTGGGGGGCGCTCCGCTCGGGCGAGAGCGTCGTCGTGCACGACTGCGGTACGCAGGCGTGGGTGCGCAGGCTCCTGGCCCGCGAGGCCCGGCGCCGGGGGCGCGCGCTCCATGTCCTGCTGCTCGACGTGACCCCCGAGGTCGCCCTGGAGGGCCAGGCCGAGCGAGGCCGTGGGGTCTCCGGCTACGCCTTCGCCCGGCACCGGCGGGCCGTGGGCCGGCTCGTGCGCGACGCGGAGAAGGGCCGGCTGCCGGCCGGCTGCACCTCGGCGGTGCTGCTGGACCGGAGCGCGGCGGGGGCGCTGCGGCGGATCGGCTTCGTGCCCGCCGACGACCGGGGCGAGTGACGCCGCGGGACGTCACGGGGGAATCCGACGCGTCAGGCCGGTCAGGTCGTTCGGCTCGGTCAGCTCGCTCGGGCAGGTCGGGTCGCTCAGCTCGTTCAGGCCCTTCACGGCGCGGCCAGTCGCGGAACGCCACGTGTTGCGGCGTGCAGGCGGCCGGCCGGGCATGACGCGCCGGACATCACCTAGGGTTTTTCCCGCAGGCAGCGCGGCAGCGTGGTGGGAAAGGGACTCCGGTGGACATGCACATTCCGGCGCAGGGCGCTCCGTACGGCGGCTGGCCGGGCAACGAGCTCGAGGAGGTGCTGGCCGCCTCGGTCGGCAACCCGTCCGCGGGCGGCCGGCTGATCGAGGTCCTGGGGCGCAGCCACGTCTGGGTACCTCTGCCGAACGGAGGCGGTCCCGACAGCCGGGATCTCGACCTGCCCACCATGGACATCCACGGCGCCGCGTACGTACCCGTCTTCAGCTCCGAGCAGCAGTTCCTGCACTGCGCCGGTTCTCACATGCCGTTCACCGTCGCGCCCGCCCGGGAGTTCGCCCGTGGCCTGCCGCCGCAGCTGGGCATCGCCGTGAACCCGGACGGCGCGGTGGGCGTGCCGCTGCCGCCCGCGGCTGTCGCCGAGCTGTGCCGGGTCGGCGCTGCGCCACTCGGGGGTCCCTCCCCGTCCGGAGGTCCCGGGGGAGGGGCGGCCAGTGGTGGCCGGGTACGGCTCTTCGAGCCGGACTGGCAGGACGACCCGCTCGACTTCCTGGCCGCGGCGGCGGCCGAGTTCGAGGCGTCCGGCACGGTGCTCTCCGCCCGGCGCTGCCTGGCCAGCATCGAAGGTGACGCCCCGGTGCTGTTCGTCGGCATCGAGCTGCTGGCCTGGGAACCCGCCGAGCGCAATGCCCCGATGGATGCTCTGGGCCGGGCGCTGGGCCGGGCCGAGGTGCCGTGGCCGGTCAACCTCGTCCTGCTCGACGTGGCCCAGGACCCGGTGGGGGACTGGATGCTGGACCGGGTGCAGCCGTTCTACCGGCGTCCTCGGCCGGACGCTCCGTAGCCTGTCCACAAGCGTCTCTCCAGCTCGCGCGACGGCGCGGGCGAGAAGTCCTGCGTCAAGTCGGTGTCAGGACTCCCGCTTAAGCTGGTTTGATGACCTGGCCGCACGAGTGTGCACCGAATGCGGCCGTCGGCCCCGTGACCGCGGGCCGGCACGGTGGACGGAAGAGGGGCGGGTTCCGGGTGAGTGCGTCAGGCACGGCGGCGGCCGGGCAGGTCGAGCACATGCTGCGCCAGGTGACGCCCGGGCGCTACGACGCCTACGAGGCGCTGCTGCACGCTCTCGCCGACCCCACGACCGGCCAGGTCTGGATGCTGCTCTGGCACGGGCAGGCCGGGTCCCCCGATGCCCAGTACGGGAACATGGAGGTGGACGGGCTCGGTTACGCGCCCTGCGTCACCTCCGCCCAGGAACTCGCCGCCAGCGGCTGGAACCGCGCCTGTGAGGTCGTCACCGGCCTCGACGTCGCCCGCGCGCTCTATCCCGACGGCTGGGGGATCTGGCTCAACCCGCACGCCCCCGGCGGCGGCGTCGGCATCCCGTGGGCGGACCTGCGCCGGATCGCCACCGGGCTGGACCGGATGCCGGCCGGACCGCTCCGGCTGTCCGAACCCGCCATCGAGATCCCGCAGTTCTACGCCCAGCTCACGCAGAACGCCCATCGCACCGGCCCCGTCCGGTCGCTGCGCCGCGCCTGGGTGCAGCCCGCGCTCGGCAGCCCGTACCTGGCCATCGGCCTCGATCTCTACGACACGACCGCGCCCTCGGTGGAGGCGGTACGCGTGATGATGCAGCAGTCGATCGGCGCCGTCCCGGACGGGCTGCCGGTCTCCACGGTCGCGATGTCCGACGAGTACGACCCGGTGGCGATGTGGCTGCGGGCGAAGGCCCGCCCGTTCTACGACCGCGAGGCGCACCAGCCTGCTGCGGCGCCCCCGGCGGCCTCGGGCTACCCGGGCACGTACTGACGCCCAGGGGCCGTCCCTGCCGCACCCGTTCGGGTCTCCCCCCGGTGCCCGGAGGCCGTCCCGTAGCCCGCCCGAGCCCCACACCGCTCCCTCGCGGCCCCACATCGCTCCCAGCCCCGGCCACTTCCCCGCCCAGGACAATTCCCGCGCAACCAGCACGCGTTGTTTTTCGTGTCCGATCCGGGCGTTACGGGCGGTCTTGCTCCGCTGAGCCGATCATTGCGTCCGGATAACGGAAGTCCCCTGGCCACATCACGGTTACGCATCCATTCCCCGACAGGTCTGGCGGGTGATCGCGGCAGCGTTGAAGACTCCCGCAACAAGGACCCGACGGTCCGGTGCACGAGCTGCTCCATCGAGCAATTTTCGCACCACGCGCACGATTTGCACCATTGATGTGAACGAAGCCGCCACAGCGGCGGGCATGGGCCGGCCACCGTCGGCCGAGAGGGGTCCCCACACCGATGACGGCACCACTGCACGACACGAGCGCGGCCGAGACCGCAGCCGTCGACGTCGCCGCCGATGTTCCCCAGAAGGCGATCGAGGGACGGTCCCCGTGGAAGATCGCCCTGATCCGGCTGAAGCGCGACAAAGTCGCCCTGGCCGGCGGCGTCGTGGTGCTGCTGCTGATTCTGGTCGCGATATTCGCTCCGCTGATCGTGAGCCTGCTCGGCCACCCGCCGGAGGAGCTGCACGAGGACCAGATCGACCCGCTGCTGGGTACCCCGATCGGCGACTGGGGCGGCATCAGTTCCGAGTTCCTCTTCGGGGTTGAACCGGTCAACGGCCGAGACGTCTTCAGCCGCGTGGTCTACGGAGCTCGCATCTCGCTTCTCGTCGCCTTCCTGTCGGCCTTCGTCGCGGTCGCGATGGGCACCGTATTCGGCGTCATGGCCGGCTACTTCGGAGGCTGGGTCGACGCGGCGATCAGCCGGGTGATGGACCTGCTGCTCGCCTTCCCGCAGCTGCTCTTCATCATCGCCCTGATCTCGGTCATCCCGAACGAGCTGTTCGGCTTCTCCGGTTCGGGGCTGCGCATCGCCGTCCTCGTGCTGGTGATCGGCTTCTTCGGCTGGCCGTACATCGGCCGCATCGTCCGGGGCCAGACGCTCTCGCTCCGCGAGCGGGAGTACGTCGAGGCCGCGCGCAGCCTCGGCGCGGGCCGGGTGTACATCCTCTTCCGGGAGCTGCTGCCGAACCTGGTGGCCCCGATCACCGTCTACGCGACGCTGATGATTCCCACCAACGTCCTGACGGAAGCCGCCCTGAGCTTCCTCGGCGTTGGCGTCAAGCCTCCCACCCCGTCGTGGGGCGAGACGCTCTCGACGGCCGTGCGCACGTACGAGGACGATCCGCTGTTCATGATCATCCCCGGTCTGGCGATCTTCGTCACCGTGTTGGCCTTCAACCTCTTCGGTGACGGCGTACGAGATGCGCTGGATCCGAAGGGGTCCCGCTGACCCCCGAGACCCCCGCACGTCCCTGCGGACAAACAGCCCCTGCCTATCAGTCAGGAGCGACAGCCAAGAACCACGGCTCTGAGAAGACCGTGACTACTACGGAGGTTGCGAGCATCGTGACAACCCATCGCACGTCGAAGCGCAGGCTTGCCGCAGGCACGGCTGTCGTGCTCGCGGCTCTGCTGACCACCACCGCATGTGGCGGCAACGGCAAGGACGACGAGAAGGACGGCGCCGGCAAGGCCCCCGGTTTCAACGCGGGCATAGGCAAGGTGGCCAACGCGTCCGACAAGAAGGGCGGCACCCTGAAGTTCGTCGGCACGCAGGACGCCGACTCCTGGGACCCGCAGCGCGGCTATTACGGCTTCATGTGGGACTTCGCCCGCTACTACACGCGTCAGCTCGTCAGCTTCAAGCCTGAGGCGGGCCCGGCCAGCACGGAGCTCGTGCCGGACCTCGCGACCGCCAACGCGGAGATCTCGGACGGCGGCAAGACCTACAAGTACACGCTCAAGGACGACGTGACCTGGGAGGACGGCACGCCCGTCACCTCGCAGGACATCAAGTACGGCATCGAGCGCACCTGGGCCCAGGACGTCATCTCCGGCGGCCCGGTCTACCTGATGCAGGTCCTCGACCCCAAGGGCGAGTACAAGGGTCCCTACAAGGACACGTCGCCGGACAAGCTCGGCCTGAAGGCCATCGAGACGCCGGACGCGAAGACCATCATCTTCAAGCTCCCGAAGCCGAACGGCGACTTCGAGCAGATGCTCGCCATGCCGGCCGCCTCCCCGGTGAAGAAGGAGAAGGACACCGCGGCCAAGTACGGCCTGAAGCCCTTCTCCAACGGCCCGTACAAGATTGACTCGTACGCGCCGAACAAGTCGATGTCGCTGTCCCGCAACAAGAACTGGAAGCCCGCCTCGGACACCATCCGCAAGGCGCTTCCGGACAAGATCACGGTCACCTTCATGGCCAACGCGGACGACATGGACAAGCGCCTGCTCAAGGGCGACTTCGACGTCGACATCAACGCGACCGGCATCGGCCAGGCGTCCCGCACGACGGCTCTGCGCGAGCACAAGGCCAACCTGGACAACGGCCAGACCGGCTTCATCCGCTACGCGGTGTTCCCGCAGACGGTCAAGCCGTTCGACAACATCGAGTGCCGCAAGGCGGTCATCTACGCCGCCGACAAGAAGTCGCTGCAGACCGCCCGTGGCGGCCCGCAGGCCGGTGGTGACATCGCCCCGAACATGCTCCCGGCGGGCATCAAGGGCGCGGACACCAAGTACGACCCGTACGAGGTCCTGAAGAACGACGGCGGCCCGAACCTCGAGAAGGCCAAGGCGGCGCTCAAGGCGTGCGGTCAGCCGAACGGCTTCAAGACCACCATCGCGGTGCGCAACAACAAGCCGGTCGAGGTGGCCACGGCCGTCTCGCTGCAGAACGCGCTGAAGCAGGTCGGCATCGACGCCCAGGTCGACCAGTTCGACGGCGCCCAGACGTCCGGCATCATCGGTTCGCCGAAGGTCGTCAAGGACAAGGGCTACGGCATCATCATCATGGGCTGGGGCGCGGACTTCCCGACCGGCCAGGGCTTCTCCCAGCCGCTGGTCGACGGCCGGTTCATCCTGCAGAGCGGTAACAACAACTTCTCCGAGCTGAACGACCCCGCGATCAACAAGCTCTTCGACGACGCCATCGCCGAGACCGACCCGGACAAGGCCGGCGAGATCTACAAGCAGATGAACCAGAAGGTCTCCGAGGCCGCTGTCTACCTGCCCTTCGTCTACGACAAGACGATCACGTGGCGCAGCAGCCGACTGACCAACGCCTACACGGCCGACGCCTACAACGGCCGCTACGACTACGCCTCGCTCGGCGTCGTCAAGTAAAACCCAGTCAGTTCACGTTCCAGTGCCACACCCGCTAGGCACGAAGGGCAGGTGATGGCCGCGAGCGGTGGCCCGGAGCCCTCTCCATAAGAGAGGGCCCCCGGGCCGCCGTCGGGCCGAGCGCAGTGCTTGCATATCTCATCAGGCGAATCTTCGCCGTCGTCGTCATGCTGATGGTCATCACTCTGGTGACCTTCGGAATCTTCTTCCTCTTCCCCAAGATGATCGGGACGGACCCGGCGCTGTACTTCGTCGGTAAGCAGTCCGACCCCGCCGCCATCGAGGGCATCAGGCAGAAGATGGGCCTGGACGACCCGATCCTGGTCCAGTTCGGCAAGTTCGTGGTCGGACTGGTGGCGGGTCGTACGTACGCCAACGGTTCCGACGTCACGCAATGCGCCGCGCCCTGCTTCGGGTACTCGTTCAAGACCGAGCAGGAGGTCTGGCCGCTTCTGCTCGAGTGGCTGCCGGTCACCCTCTCGCTCGCCGCGGGTGCCGTCGTGCTGTGGGTGGTCGGCGGCATCACCGCCGGCATCATCTCCGCTCTCAAGCGGGGTACCGCACTTGACCGTTCGGTGATGGGCATCGCCCTCAGCGGTGTCTCGCTGCCGATCTACTTCACCGGCATGCTCGCCCTGGCGCTCTTCTCCGACCAGCTGGGCTGGTTCGGCCGTCCGGACACGGAATTCGGCGAGGATCCGGTGACGTGGTTCAACGGCATGGTGCTGCCGTGGGTCAGTCTGGCCTTCCTGTACGCCGCGATGTACGCCCGCCTCACCCGGGCCACCATGCTCGAGGTCCTCAACGAGGACTACATCCGTACGGCGCGCGCCAAGGGCCTGACGGAGCCCGTGGTCATCGGCAAGCACGCGATGCGTTCGACCATGACCCCGATCCTGACCGTCCTCGGCCTGGACCTCGGAGCGCTGGTGGGCGGCGCGGTTCTCACCGAGTACACGTTCTCGCTGCACGGCCTCGGCTACAACGCCGTGAGGGCGATCAGCGACCACGACCTGCCGGTGATCCTCGGGGTCACCCTCATCGCGGCCTTCTTCGTCGTCCTCGCCAACCTCGTCGTGGACCTCATGTACGCAGTGATCGACCCCCGAGTGAGGCTCTCATGACCGATCTGACGAAGACCGGCGCCGTCGGCGAGCCCGTCTCCGCGGGCTCGGTCCCGTCCACCGCCTTCCTCGAGGTGCGCGACCTCCAGGTGCACTTCCCGACCGACGACGGCCTGGTGAAGTCCGTCGACGGCCTGTCCTTCCAGCTGGAAAAGGGCAAGACCCTCGGCATCGTCGGCGAGTCCGGCTCCGGCAAGTCGGTGACCTCGCTCGGCATCATGGGCCTCCACCGAGTCGGCCAGTACGGCCGGCAGAAGGCCCACCTGTCCGGTGAGATCTGGCTGAACGGCAAGGAACTGCTGTCGGCCGATCCGGACGAGGTACGCCGTCTGCGCGGTCGCGACATGGCGATGATCTTCCAGGATCCGCTGTCCGCGATGCACCCGTACTTCACCATCGGCAAGCAGATCAGCGAGGCCTACCGGGTCCACAACAAGGTGGACAAAAAGGTCGCCCTCAAGCGGGCCGTCGAACTGCTCGACCGAGTGGGCATTCCCGAGCCGCACAAGCGGGTCGAGAGTTATCCGCACGAGTTCTCGGGCGGTATGCGCCAGCGCGCGATGATCGCGATGGCGCTGGTCAACAACCCCGAACTGCTGATCGCGGACGAGCCGACCACCGCCCTGGACGTCACCGTCCAGGCGCAGATCCTCGACCTGATCCGGGATCTGCAGAAGGAGTTCGGCTCCGCGGTCATCATCATCACCCACGACCTCGGGGTGGTCGCCGAACTGGCCGACGACATCCTGGTGATGTACGGCGGCCGGTGCGTCGAGCGCGGTCCCGCCGAGAAGGTCTTCTACGAGCCCCAGCACCCGTACACCTGGGGCCTGCTGGGTTCGATGCCGCGAATCGACCGCGACCAGACCGAACGCCTCATTCCGGTCAAGGGTTCCCCGCCCAGCCTGATCAACATCCCGAGCGGCTGCGCCTTCCACCCGCGCTGCCCGTACGCCGATGTACCCAAGGGCGAGATCACCCGGACCCAGCGTCCCGACCTCCGTGAAGTCGGCAGCCGGCACTTCTCCGCCTGCCACATGTCACAGGAGGACCGGACCCGGATCTGGACCGAAGAGATTGCGCCGAAGCTGTGAAGGACCAGGCTGTGCCGGAGACGAACGTGACAATCCCCCAGCAGGCGGACGGCTCGCCCGAACCGCTGCTCAAGGTGTCCGGGCTGGTCAAGCACTTCCCGATCACCAAGGGAGTGCTCCGCCGGCAGGTCGGCGCCGTGAAGGCGGTCGACGGCCTCGACTTCGACGTACGTCCCGGGGAGACCCTGGGCGTAGTGGGTGAGTCCGGCTGCGGCAAGTCGACGATGGGCCGGCTGATCACCCGCCTGCTCGAACCCAGCGGAGGGAAGATCGAGTTCGAGGGCAAGGACATCACGCACCTCGGTGTCGCGGGCATGCGCCCGATGCGCCGGGACGTGCAGATGATCTTCCAGGACCCCTACGGCTCGCTGAACCCCCGACACACGGTCGGATCGATCGTCAGCGCCCCGTTCAAGCTGCAGGGCGTCACGCCCGAGGGCGGGATCAAGAAGGAGGTCCAGCGGCTCCTGAGCCTGGTGGGCCTCAACCCCGAGCACTACAACCGCTACCCGCACGAGTTCTCCGGCGGCCAGCGTCAGCGCATCGGTATCGCCCGGGCGCTCGCGCTGAAGCCGAAGCTCGTCGTGGCGGACGAGCCGGTCTCGGCGCTCGACGTGTCGATCCAGGCTCAGGTGGTGAACCTGCTGGACGACCTCCAGGACGAGCTGGGACTGACGTACGTGATCATCGCCCATGACCTGTCGGTCATCCGGCACGTCTCCGACCGCATCGCGGTGATGTACCTCGGCAAGATCGTCGAGCTGACCGACCGCAAGTCGCTGTACGAGTCGCCGATGCATCCGTACACCAAGGCGCTGCTCTCGGCGGTGCCGGTGCCGGATCCCCGTCGACGTGGCGTGAAGAGCGAACGCATCCTGCTCAAGGGCGACGTCCCCTCGCCGATCTCGCCGCCGAGCGGCTGCCGGTTCCACACCCGGTGCTGGAAGGCGACGGAGGTCTGCAAGACACAGGAACCGCCGCTGCTGGCGCTGCAAACCGGTCACCAGGTGGCCTGCCACCACCCGGAGAACGCTCCGGACCAGGTTCCTGGAGACGCGATTCTGCCGGAGGCGCGGGAGAGGATCGAGATCGTCGACGTGTCGAAGAAGCCGGAACCGGGACCTGCCGAGGGCAAGTTCGTGGTCGAGTCCGAGGTCGAGGCCGACGTGGAGCGCCGGACCGAATCGGAGTCGGCGTCGGTGGCCGCCGAGGCGGTGAAGCCGGAGCCGGCGGACGCCGGCACCGCGGTTGCCCCCGACGCGGCTCATCCCGGTGAGGCCGCCCCCGGCCAGGTGCCCGGCACCGGGAAGGAAATCGGCAAGGAGTAGACCCGGCACAATTGCCGGGTGTTCCACGAACTTTTCTCCCCCTCCGTCCAGCACGGGCTCGACGTCGCCGGGATCTTCGTCTTCGCGATCTCCGGTGCACTGCTCGCCGTACGCAAGAACTTCGATGTCTTCGGCATCGCAGTGCTCGCGGAGGTCACCGCGCTGGGCGGAGGGCTGTTCCGTGATCTGATCATCGGGGCCGTGCCGCCGGCCGCCTTCACGGACCTGGGGTACTTCCTGACCCCTTTGCTGGCCGCGGCCCTTGTCTTCTTCCTGCATCCGCACGTCGAGCGGATCAACGGCGCGGTCAATGTCTTCGACGCGGCCGGGCTGGGCCTGTTCTGCGTGACGGGAACCACCAAGGCGTACGAGTACGGACTCGGCCTCACCGCGTCCGCGGCCCTGGGCCTGGCCACCGCCGTGGGCGGTGGCGTGCTGCGGGATGTGCTCGCCAACGAGGTGCCGTCGCTGCTGCGCTGGGACCGCGACCTGTATGCCGTGCCCGCCATGATGGGCGCCGCGATGGTCGCCCTGTGCATTCGATTCGACGCGCTCAACGGGCTGACCAGCGGACTCGCCGTGGTGACGGCATTCGTACTGCGGCTACTCGCGATGCGCTTCCACTGGCGCGCGCCGCGCGCATGGAACCGGCGCTCGGCAACCGTCGAAGAGACCGGCTGAAAGAGAAAGCTACCGCTTAGTAGCAGTCAGGTGTAGCGTGCATCCCATGGCACAGGCAGCTGAGATTCAGGCAACGGTCGGAGATAGCGAGTTCGACCGCGACACCACCGTCGTCCCGCGCGGTCCCGGCGAACCGGGCGTCTACGACGCGGAGCTCTCACCGGGCTGGACGATCATCCACGCCGTCAACGGCGGCTATCTCCTCGCCCTGCTCGGCCGTGCCCTCGGCGACGCGCTGCCGCACCCCGACCCGTTCACGGTCTCGGCGCACTACCTCACCCCCTCGCACCCGGGCCCCGCGGTCATCCGTACCCAGGTGGTCCGTGCGGGACGAACCCTCTCCACCGGCGAGGCCTCCCTGTTCCAGCTCGACGAGAACGGCGCCGAGGTCGAGCGGATCCGCGTCCTTGCCTCCTACGGGGACCTGAACAGGCTCACCGACGACGTACGGACGACGGCGACCGCGCCGGTCATGCCCGCCTATGAGCACTGCCTCGGCCCCGAGGACGGCCCCGCCGCCATCCCCGGCAGCTCCGCGATCACCGAGCGGCTACGGCTGAAGCTCGACCCCGCTACCGCCGGCTGGGCCGTGGGCGCGCCGTCCGGCAAGGGCGAGATGCGAGCCTGGTTCGGGCTGGCCGACGGCCGTGACGCCGACCCCTTCTCGCTGCTGCTCGCCGTGGACGCGCTGCCGCCGACCGCCTTCGAACTGGGCCTCAAGGGCTGGGTTCCGACGGTCGAGCTGACCACCCACATCCGTCGCCGCCCGGCGCCGGGGCCGCTGCGGATCTCCATCACCACGCGCAACCTGGCGGGCGGGTTCCTGGAGGAGGACGCCGAGGTCTGGGACAGCGCGGACCACCTGGTGGCCCAGTCACGGCAGCTGGCCCGCGCACCGCGCTGACCCCGTGACGCCCCCGGGCCCGTACCGTCCCTCGGGCTCTCGCGATCCCTGGGGCCCGTAACGCCGCAGGGGCCCGTCCGCCCCTGGGGCGTTCATCGGCCCGAACGCAGGAACCTGTCCAGCGCGGCGGACAGTTCGGCCGGTGAGTCCTCCTGGACCAGGCGCCCCGCGCCCTCCATGAGTCGCAGCGCGGCTCCGGACACGAGCCTGGCCAGCTCATGTCCCCTCGCCACCGGGATCCAGTTGTCCTGCGCGCCCCAGCAGATGAATACGGGGGACGGGTCGACCAGCCGGTCCAGGACCGCCGGATGCAGGCCCGGGTGGCTCGCGGAACTCACGTACTCCCGTACCAGCGCACGGTGCAGCGCGGCCGGCGGTTTCCCGAAGACATGGGCGCGGCCGCCGAGCAGCTGATAGGCGGGCGGGCCCCAGGGCGCGAGTGCGACCGGATCGACGAGGGCGAGGTGGCGGTAGCCCGCGCCGTGCAGCAGGTGCGCGCGCAGCGCCACACAACCTCCGAAGTCATGCGCGACGACGGATGGCTGATCGAGCTTCCAGTGCGCGAAGAGCTCCGTGAAGACCTGGGCCTGGGCTCGCAGCGAGACGTCCTGGCCGGCCGACTTCTCCGAAGCGCCGTAGCCGGGCATGTCCCGGACCAACACCTGGTGGTCCTGCGCGAGCGCGCGGGCGACGGAACGCCATACGTAGGAGGAGAACGGTGTCCCGTGCATCAGGACGACCGGCGCCCGACCGCGGCACCGAGGAAGGCCCAACGGATCTCTCCCGAGGAGCTTGCGAACGAGCGGTCCAGCACCCAGCCGGTCATGATCGCCAGGTTAACGATTGGCCGATCGGCCGGTCGAGGCCGCCCGGAGCCCCGGGGCGGGCTACGGTTCGGCCAGGCCGAGCTGTATTCGCTGCGTCAGCGCGTCGTAGTAGACCGCACCATCGATGATCTTGCCGTGCTCGTCGTAGTGCAGGACTTCGCAGAACGGCACGTCCATCCGCTTGTGCGTCGCGGGCCGGCTGCCGCCGAGCGGACCGTCGTTGATGCCACGGCCCTGGAACAGCGCGATCGTGGTGTCGCCGCCGTTGATGTAGCGGATCTGCTCGGCGCGGGCGTCCGAGAACGCGTTCACCCACCCCTGCATGTGCGCCAGCGACTCCTGCGCGCCCTTGGCCGTGGTGCCGCGGGCCTGGTCGGCGTACGTCACGTCCGGATGCAGCAGGCGCGTCACCGTGTCCCAGTCGCGCTCGTTGAACGCGCGCGTCATGGCCTTGTGTGTGGCGATGTTGTGCATGTCGCCCTCCGTGGGGGGCTCGTGCGGACGTCCGGCCGCGGGCTCATTTCAGGATGGCACGGGGCTTACGGCAGTCAAGTCCTGGAACACAACGGGCACCGTGGACCGGATGCACCCCCGCGCCGGGTCTGCGCCCCCGCCGTGACTCGTAGAATCGTGACCACCATGGCCTACCTCGACCACGCCGCGACCACTCCGATGCTGCCGGAGGCGGTCGAGGCGATGACCGCCCACTTCGCCGTCACCGGCAACGCCTCCTCTCTGCACGCTGCCGGGCGCCGGGCGCGCCGTACTGTCGAGGAGGCACGCGAGGCCCTCGCCGAGTCGCTCGGGGCGCGGCCGAGCGAGGTGGTGTTCACCGCGGGGGGCACCGAGGCGGACAACCTCGCCGTCAAGGGGCTCTACTGGGCACGCCGGGACGCCGACGCGGCCAGGACCCGGGTGCTGGCCAGTCCCGTCGAGCACCACGCCGTGCTCGACGCGGTGCACTGGCTCGGGGAGCACGAGGGCGCGACGGTGGAGTACCTGCCGGTCGACCCGTACGGCCGGGTGCACCCGGAAGCGCTGCGCGCGGCGATCGAGCGGAACCCCGACGATGTGGCACTGGTCACCGTGATGTGGGCCAACAACGAGATCGGCACGGTCCAGCCGGTCCACGAACTGGCTGCCGTGGCAAGCCGGTTCGGCGTACCGATGCATTCCGACGCGGTGCAGGCGGTGGGGCAGCTCGAGGTGGACTTCGCGGATTCGGGGCTTGCGGCGATGACCGTGAGCGGCCACAAGATAGGTGGTCCGTACGGCATCGGCGCTCTGCTGCTGGGCCGCGAGTACAGCCCCGTCCCGGTGCTGCACGGCGGCGGCCAGGAGCGGCATGTGCGCTCCGGCACGCTGGACGTGCCCGCGGTCGCGGCCTTCGCGGTGGCCGGGGTGCTGGCCGCCGAACGGCGGGAGCAGTTCGTCCGGGAGGTCGGCGGCCTGCGCGACGAACTGATCGAGGCAGTACGCGCCGCCGTTCCGGACGCGATCCTCGGCGGCGACCCGGACGACCGGCTCCCCGCGAACGCGCACTTCACCTTCCCGGGCTGCGAGGGCGACTCCCTGCTGCTCCTGCTGGACGCCCAGGGCATCGAGTGCTCGACCGGCTCGGCCTGCACGGCGGGAGTGGCCCAGCCCAGCCACGTCCTCCTCGCCACCGGAACGGATCCGGACCTGGCCCGCGGCACGCTTCGTTTCTCGCTCGGCCACACGTCCACCAAGGCGGACATCGACGCTGTCGCCGAAGCGATCGGCCCGGCGGTGGATCGGGCCCGCACGGCTGGGCTGACCTAGGGTCTCTCGCAGTCCCCGCCCACCTGTCTCAGCCGAGGACCTTGCGCGCTTCCGCCACCAGCTTCAGGTAGCGGTCCCAGTCCCAGTGCGGGCCGGGATCGGTGTGATCGGCTCCGGGGACCTCCACGTGCCCGATGATGTGCTCCCGGTCGACGGGTATCCCGTACCGCGCGCATATCCCCGCCGTGAGCCGCGCGGAGGAGCGGTACATCGCGTCGGTGAAGGAAGCGGGCCGGTCCACGAAGCCCTCGTGCTCGATGCCGATGCTTCGCTGGTTGTAGTCCCGGTTTCCGGCGTGGTACCCCACATCCAGCTCACGGATCATCTGGGCGATGTGCCCGTCCTTGCGTACGACGTAGTGCGCGGCGGCGCCGTGCCGCGGGTCCTTGAACACCTTGAGCGCGATCGGGAAGCTGCCCTGCACGACGTGGATCACCACCCGGTCGACGGTGTAGTCGGCGGGCCGGTCCGCGCGCCGCCAGTTCGCGGAGGAGGCGGCCGTCCACTCCGCGCCGGTGTGGTCCAGCTCCCCCTCCTTGCGCGGTTTGTCGATTCCCGGCACCTGCCACCAGGCACGTTTCAGCTCGTCCCTCGCCAGCACGGCGGTGCCGGCCGCCGCACCGAGGCCGCCGAACAGCAGCACCCGTCGGCTGATTCCGCGGCCCGTGTCCTTGCCCACTCTGCCCATGCGATCCACAACGGTTACTCCCGAGCGATCAGTTCCCCGGGGCACGTACCCTGTTTGGTGCTATGACTCAGACTCCGCAGCGCCCCCTCCGTGTCCTCGCCGCCATGTCCGGCGGTGTCGACTCCGCCGTCGCCGCCGCCCGCGCCGCCGAAGCCGGCCACGACGTCACCGGTGTCCACCTCGCGCTCTCCGCGAACCCACAGTCCTTCCGGACCGGCGCGCGGGGCTGCTGCACGATCGAGGACTCGCGCGACGCCCGCCGGGCCGCGGACGTCATCGGCATTCCCTTCTACGTGTGGGACCTGGCCGAGCGGTTCCGTGAGGACGTGGTCGAGGACTTCATCGCGGAGTACGAGGCCGGCCGCACACCGAATCCGTGCCTGCGCTGCAACGAGAAGATCAAGTTCGCGGCGCTGCTGGACAAGGCGCTCGCGCTCGGCTTCGACGCGGTCTGCACCGGCCACTACGCGACGGTGGTGCTGAACGAGGACGGCACCCGCGAGCTGCACCGGGCCAGTGACATGGCCAAGGACCAGTCGTACGTCCTCGGCGTGCTGGACGAGAAGCAGCTCGCGCACGCGATGTTCCCGCTCGGTGACACCCTCACCACCAAGGACGAGATCCGCGCGGAGGCGGAGCGCCGCGGCCTGGCGGTCGCCAAGAAGCCGGACAGTCACGACATCTGCTTCATCGCGGACGGCGACACCCAGGGCTTCCTGGCCGACCGGCTCGGCAAGGCGGAGGGCGACATCGTCGACGAGTCCGGCGCCAGGCTCGGCACGCACGACGGTGCCTTCGGCTTCACGATCGGCCAGCGCAAGGGCCTGCGCATCGGCCACCCCGCGCCGGACGGCAAGCCGCGCTACGTACTCGACATCTCGCCGGTGAACAACACCGTCACGGTGGGCCCGGTGGAGGCGCTGGACGTCACCGCGCTGACGGCGATCAAGCCCCGGTGGTGCGGCGCGGCCCCCGCCGGCCCCGGTACGTACACAGCACAACTGCGTGCGCACGGCGGCGAGACCGAGGTGTCGGCGGAGCTGGTCGAGGGCGAGCTCCGGGTCACCTTCGGTGAGGCGGTACGGGGTGTGGCGCCGGGCCAGGCCATCGTGCTCTACGACGGCACCCGGGTCGTCGGCTCGGCGACCATCGCGACGACCGAGCGGGCTGCCGCGGCCGTCTGAGCCGTACGCCGTACGCCGGGCGCCGGCCCGGCCCGGGCCCCGGGTGCCTACCCGGCTCGGGCCTCCAGCAGTTTCTTCAGGGCCGCCAGGTCCTTGCGGTTCGCCCGCCGCATCGCCGCGGCCATCACCCCCCGCGCCGATCGCGGCGAAGCCGCTCGGCTCGCCGCGGTTGCGCAGCGTCATACGGGTGCGGTCGGGGTACCGGCGCGCGGTACAGGGCTTACGCCGTCAGTACCAGCGCCAGCGCGACCGCCGCCGGCACCGACTGGACGAAGAGGATGCGCCGCGACACGGTGAGGCAGCCGTAGACGCCGGCGACGATCACACAGCTCAGGATGAAGACCTGGGCGTGTGTGCCGGTGGGCTCCGGCTCGACGAGGCCCCAGACCAGTCCCGCCGCGAGAAAGCCGTTGTAGAGCCCCTGGTTCGCGGCGAGCGGGGCGGACTCGGCGGCGAACTCCTGCGTCGTGCCGAAGGTCGCGCGGCCCTTCGGCGTACTCCAGAGAAACATCTCCAGCACCAGGATGCAGAGGTGGATCGCGGCCACCAGGGCGACCAGGACGACGGCGGCGGTGTGCATGGAGGCTCCAGTCGGGAGGGGTTGGGTTGGGTTGGGTTGGGTTGGGAAAGCCAACCCATTTGCCCGACCCTAGAGGTGCACGGTTGGAAAGACCAATCCACCTGGCTGAAGGAACTACGCTGGGTCCTATGGCGAAGAGAACGGTGAGCCCCCGCGAGTGCTCACTCGCATCCGCCCTCGGGGTGGTCGGTGAGAAGTGGGCGATGCTCGCGGTGCGTGAGGTCTGCTACGGAGTCCACCGCTTCGACGGGATCGTGCACCACACCGGTGCCCCCCGTGACGTCCTCGCCGCCCGGCTGCGCACCCTGGTCGACGCCGGTGTCCTTCGGAAGGTCCGCTACAGCGAGCGGCCGCCGCGCGACGAGTACCACCTCACCGAAGCCGGCGCGGAGCTCGCTCCGGCGCTGCTTGCGCTGATGGACTGGGGCCGCCGTTGGGCACCGGGCGCGCCCGAGGCGCGGCCGCCCCTCGCTCACATCTGCGGTGCGCCGCTCCAGCCGGTGGTGAGCTGTGACGCATGTGGCGACCCGGTCGAGATGCGGACGCTTGTCCTTCCCGGGTCGCTGGGGTCTCCGGAATCGAGCGCTGCGGCGAATTGACCGGACCCTCCGGGCGCCCCCGGGGGTCCGAGTCCCGGGAGGACTCGGCGTGGAGAGCGCGGAGCCCCCGGCCAGGCCGGGGGCTCCGCAGGTCCACGCGTCGGCGGTCGCAGCCGTCAGGGGGATCAGACGACCTCGGTGTCGTAGAAGCAGAAGTGGTCCCTGATCGCCGCGGCGTCGGGCTTCGGGTCCGGGTACGCCCATACGAGGTCCGCCCCGCCGGACACCGACCAGTAGTCGGCGTCGCCCTTGAACGGACAGTGGGTGTGGGTGTCCGAGCGCGACAGCAGATCGGTGCGGACGTCCTCCGGCGGAAGGTAGTACCTCACCGGGCATCCCGTTTCGCGCAACAGCAGTGGCCGCCGGCTTTCTGCCAGGACCTGCCCGTCTCGTACGACGCGAACATGTTGCGTGCCCGGCTCGATGGTGATGCGGTGTCCATGAGTCATACGGACGTCAGCACCTGGCCGGGCGGACTTCTTCCCCGCCGGTGATGCGAGCATGGCCGGTATGGCTACCCATCTGATCACCGGTGCAGGTTCAGGGATCGGCGCCGCCGTCGCGCGTCGGCTCGACGAGCGCGGCGACGAGCTCGTCCTGCTGGCCCGTGACGCCGGCCGGGCCAAGGAGCTCGCCGCCCGTTTCCCGGGCGCGCGCACTCTCGTCGGCGACCTGGCCGACCCCGACCGCCTGTCCTGGGCCTTCTCCCACCAGTCCCTCCCGGACCGGGTCGACTCGCTGCTGCACATCGCGGGAATCGTCGACCTCGGCCCGATCGGCGATCTGCGGCCGAAGACATGGCACCAGCAACTCAATCTGAACCTGATCGCCCCGGCGGAGATCACCCGCCTCCTGCTGCCCCAACTGCGCATTTGCAAGGGCCATGTGGTCTTCGTCAACTCGGGTGCGGGTCTTGCCGCTCACGCCGAGTGGGGCGCCTACGCCGCGTCCAAGCACGGGCTGAAGGCCCTCGCCGACTCGCTGCGCCAGGAGGAGAAGCCGAACGGCATCCGCGTCACGTCGGTCTACCCGGGCCGCACCGCGAGCCCCATGCAGGCCAAGGTGCACTCCCAGGAGGGCAAGGCGTACGACCCGGCGCGCTGGATCGATCCGGAGTCGGTCGCCACGACGATTCTGATGGCCCTCGACCTGCCGCGCGACGCGGAGGTCACCGACCTGATGGTGCGGCCCGGACGATGAACGAGATCATGTGGGGCGCGGCCACGGGTGTCGGATCGATGCCCGGGGGCGACGCGCGTGAGACCGCGAAGACCGTCACGGGGTCCTTCGAGGACTTCCCGTTCCTGCCGGAGCTGCCCGGACGCGGCCCCGGCGCGGACATGATCGGGCGGACCATCGGCCTGCTCGTCGACATGTACGCGCATGTGGAACCCAGCGGCTGGCGGATCAGCGACCGGCCGGGGCGGGACACCCGTCGCGGCCGGTCCTGGTTGGGCGAGGACCTCGACGCGCTGGAGGAGTACACCCAGGGGTACGAAGGCCCGCTCAAGGTGCAGGCGGCCGGCCCGTGGACCCTGGCCGCCGCGCTGGAACTGCGCGGCGGCGAGGCGGCCCTCGGGGACGCCGGCGCCTGCCGGGACCTGGCCGCTTCCCTGGCCGAGGGGCTCCGGTCCCATCTCGCGGAGGTGCGGCGCCGGGTACCGGGCGCGGAGGTGGTCCTCCAGCTCGACGAGCCGTCCCTCGTGGCCGTGCTGAGCGGCCGGGTCGGGACCGCCAGCGGATATCGGACGTACCGGGCGGTGGACCGTCAGGTCGTCGAAGCGACGCTGCGCGAGGTCATCGGCGCGAGCGAGGGCGGCCCGGTGGTCGTGCACTCGTGCGCGCCGGACGTGCCGTTCGCGCTTTTGAGGCGAGCCGGCGTGGCGGGAGTGTCGTTCGACTTCGGAGTACTCACCGAGCGTGACGAGGAAGCGGTCGGCGAAGCGGTGGAGGGCGGCACGAAACTCTTCGCGGGAATCGTGCCCGGGACCGACAGTCCATTGTCCGACCCTGCCGGTAGCGTCATGGGTGTCAGGACGCTGTGGCGCAGGCTGGGGCTGTCGCCGGGAACTCTCGCCGAGTCGCTGGTGATCACTCCGACGTGCGGGCTGGCGGGCGCTTCGCCCGCCTACGCCCGCGCGGCGCTCGCGCACTGCGTCCGGGCAGCGCGGTCCCTCGCGGACAACCCTGAGTGACGGGCTGAGCGCGTGCAAGGGGACGCGAAGGAAGACTGGTCGAACGGGAGGACAGACGGTGGCTGGCGAACAGGACGCAGCGGTGCCTTCGGAGGCACGGGAGAAGCACGCCCTCCTCGCTGAGCAGGTCGAGGAGCACCGCTTCCGCTACTACGTGAAGGACCGGCCGGTCATCAGCGACGCGGAGTTCGACGAGCTGCTGCGCTCGCTGGAGGCTCTGGAGGAGGAGTATCCGGAGCTCAGGACGCCCGACTCGCCGACCCAGAAGGTCGCCGGCGCGTACGAGACGGAATTCACCGCGGTCGAGCACCGCGAGCGGATGCTCTCCCTCGACAACGCCTTCGACGGGGAGGAGCTGGCGGCGTGGGCCGAGCGTGTCGCCCGCGAGGTCGGTACGTCGAAGTACCACTTCCTGTGCGAGCTCAAGGTCGACGGCCTCGCGGTGAACCTCACCTACGAGCACGGGCGGCTGACGCGAGCCGCCACCCGCGGGGACGGCCGCACCGGCGAGGACATCACCCCCAACGTCCGGACGATCGCGGAGATCCCGGACCGTCTGGCGGGTGACCGGATTCCTGCGTTGGTGGAGATCCGCGGCGAGGTCTACTTCCCGATGGAGAAGTTCGAGGAGCTCAACGCCCGGCGGGTGGCCGCGGGCGAGCAGCCGTACGCCAACCCGCGGAACTCCGCGTCCGGTTCGCTGCGGCAGAAGGACCCCAAAGTCACCGCCACGCTCCCTCTGCACATGGTGGTGCACGGTATCGGCGCCCGGGAGGGCTTCGAGATCGACCGTCTCTCGCAGGCCTACGAGCTCCTGCGGGAGTGGGGCCTGCCGACCGCCCATCACAACAAGGTGGTCGGCTCGCTCGACGAAGTGCGGGAGTTCATCGCGTACTTCGGCGAGAACCGGCACTCCGTCGCGCACGAGATCGACGGTGTGGTCGTCAAGCTCGACGAGATCCCGCTCCAGGGGCGGCTGGGCTCCACCTCGCGGGCGCCTCGCTGGGCGATCGCCTGGAAGTACGCGCCGGAGGAGGTCAACACCAAGCTGGTGAACATCCGCGTGGGCGTCGGACGCACCGGCCGGGTCACGCCCTATGCCCAGGTCGAGCCGGTCAAGGTGGCGGGCTCGGAGGTCGAGTTCGCCACCCTGCACAACCAGGCCGTGGTCAAGGCCAAGGGCGTCCTGATCGGCGACACCGTGGTGCTGCGCAAGGCGGGCGACGTGATCCCGGAGATCCTCGGCCCGGTCGTCGATCTGCGGGACGGCACCGAGCGGGAGTTCGTGATGCCGTCCGAGTGCCCCGAGTGCGGTACGGAGCTGCGGCCGATGAAGGAGGGCGACATCGACCTCCGCTGCCCCAACTCCCGCTCCTGCCCGGCGCAGTTGCGTGAGCGCCTCTTCTACCTCGCCGGCCGCAAGTCCCTGGACATCGAGAACTTCGGCTATGTCGCGGCGGTCGCGCTGACGCAGCCTCTGGAGCCGGCCGAGCCGCCGCTGCGGGACGAGGGCGACCTGTTCGACCTGACGGTGGAGCAGCTGCTGCCGATCAGGTCGTACGTACGGGACCAGGACAGCGGACTGCCCAAGCGGGACCCCAGGACGGGCGAGGAGAAGGTCGTCACCTTCTTCGCCAACCAGAAGGGCGAGCCGAAGTCCAACACCCTGGCGATGCTGAAGAACATCCAGGCCGCCAAGGAGCGCCCGTTGGCGCGGATCATCACCGGCCTCTCCATCCGCCATGTGGGCCCGGTCGCCGCCGAGGCGCTGGCCAGGGAGTTCCGGTCGCTGGACCGCATCGAGCAGGCGACGGAGGAGGAACTCGCGGCCACCGAGGGCGTCGGTCCCACGATCGCGGCCTCGCTCAAGCAGTGGTTCGCGGAGGACTGGCACCGGGAGATTCTCCGCAAGTGGCGGGCGGCCGGGGTCCGGATGGAGGAGGAGGGGGGCTGGAAGGACGAAGGGCCGCGCCCGCTGGAGGGTCTGACCGTGGTGGTGACGGGCACGCTGCGGAACCACACGCGAGATGGCGCGAAAGAGGTGCTGCAGAACCTGGGAGCGAAAGTGACCGGTTCCGTTTCGAAGAAGACCTCCTTCGTTGTGGTGGGTGACAGTCCCGGCTCGAAGCACGACAAGGCGGTGCAGTTGAAGGTGCCCATCCTCGACGAGGAGGGCTTCGCCGTCCTGTTGGCACAAGGCCCCGACGCCGCGCGCGAAGCGGCCGTGCCCACCGAGGAGTAGCCGGGCCGGCGAGGCGTAAAGGGGGGCGGACATCACCCGTTCGACGCATACCAGAGGGATAAGGGTGGCCGGGTCGCATTCGGGCAACCCCCGCCGACCGCTGCCCGTTGACGCCTTTCGCGGCCTACTGTTGAGGGGTGCGCCTGTCGTGCACGGCTGTGTGGTGGGCATTCAGCTGTGGTGGCATGACAACGGGGCCACCACGTGGCACGGGCACCGCCGGCTGTGAGAGGGACGGGCATGAAACCGACCGAGAGCGCTGCCCGGGATTCACGGCTGCGCAGGTTCGGGGGCCTGGTACCCAGGCCCCCGGAAGAGACTGCGGAAGACGGAACGGACCGGTTCAGCCTGGCCCTGCCCGGCGTCGTCGTGGCGGTGGCGGGCCTCGTGCTGGCCGGCGGGGTCCTCAGCACACTCCGCGACGGGCACTCCCTGTTCCCCGACTCGGCCGTCGGCTGGTCCTTCGCTCTCCTCACCGGGATCATCGTCGGCCACCTGGTGGCCCTCGGCCGGGGCAGGTGGTGGGGCGGCACCGGCTCCGGCGCGGCTCTCACTCTCGCGGTACTCCTGCTGTACGGATGGCTGCCCGCAGGGCTGGTCAGCCTCGCCGTCGTCGTGCTGGTCGGCGTGGCCCGCAGGCGCCGCTGGCGCCTCGGCTTACTGCACGGCGCGGTGGACATACTGGGCATCGGCGCGGGAGCGCTGGTCCTGGCGGCCTTCGGGGTCATACCCACCGTGGAGCAGCCCTGGCAGCCGCTGGACTGGGGCATAGCCGCGGTGCCCCAGGTGACGCTGGCCGCGACCGCGTATCTCGGCGTCACCCGGGTCCTCCTCTGGTACTCCCTCGCGCAGCACGGCGGCGGACTGCCCACCATCGCCCGCACCGCGCTGCTCAGGCAGGGCCTCGTCGCCGGCGCCCTGCTCGGCATCACCCCGCTGATATGCGTGGTCGCCGTGTCCCTGCCGGTGCTGCTCCCGCTCTTCGCCGTCCCGCTGATCGCCCTGGACTCCACGCTGTGGATCGCCAGAGCGCGAGCGGAGGAGCAGTTGCGCGATCCCCTGACCGGGCTGCCCAACAGGCAGTGGCTGCTGGAGCGGACCTGGTCGGCGCTGGACGAGGCCGAGCGGATCGGCTCCCGGTCCGCCCTCGTCCTGATAGACCTGGACCGGTTCCGCTCCGTGAATGACACGCTCGGGCATCTGGCCGGCGACCGGCTGCTGCTCCAGATCGCGGAGCGGCTCCAACTGGCTCTGCCCCGCGGTGCGGAGGCGGCCCGGCTGGGCGGCGACGAGTTCGCCGTACTGCTGCCCACCGCCGACTCCACGACCAGTGCGCAGCGCGTCGCCCGTCACCTCGTCGCGGAGCTCAGCTCCCCGCTCGACCTGGACGGACTGACCCTCGTCCTGGAGGCCAGCGCCGGCCTGGCCGTCTTTCCCGACCACGCACTCGACGCGGAGGGGCTGCTGCGCCGCGCGGACGTGGCGATGTACCAGGCCAAGCGGGACCGCACGGGCGTCGAGGTCTACGAGTCCAAGCGAGACAGCAACACTCCCGACCGGCTCGGCCTGCTGGGCGATCTGCGCCGGGCCCTCGACGCGGGCGAGGTCGAGCTCCACTACCAGCCCAAGGTCCGCTTCGACGGACAGGTCGCCGGGCTGGAGGCGCTCGTACGGTGGGTACACCCGGAGCGGGGCCGGGTCTCGCCCGACGAGTTCATCGCCATAGCCGAGTCCTCCGGACTGATGCCGCACCTGACCGAGTACGTCCTGGAGACGGCGCTCGCCCAGGTCGCGCGGTGGCGTGCGCAGGGGCTGTTCGTACCGGTGGCCGTGAATGTCTCGCCCCGCGACGTCCACACCCCGGGCTTCGCGGGTGGGGTGGCGGCGAGGCTGGCACGTCACGGGGTCCCGGCCGGGGCCCTCCAGCTGGAAATAACGGAGCACGTGCTGCTGGAGGACCCGCAGCGGGCTGCCGACACGCTGGCCGCCCTCACCGGCCACGGCGTGAAGATGTCCCTGGACGACTTCGGAACGGGGTACTCGTCCCTGGTCCATCTGCGCCGGCTGCCGGTCAGCGAGCTCAAGATCGACCGCTCGTTCGTGGCCCGGCTGGCGGTCGACACCGAGGACGCCGAGATCGTCCGGTGCACGGTCGACCTGGCCCACTCGCTCGGCCTGCTCGTCGTCGCCGAGGGCGTCGAGGACGACGAGACCTGGGAGCGCCTGCGCGACTTGGGCTGCGACGCGGTCCAGGGATGGCTCGTCGCCGCCGCGATGCCTCCGGACGAGGCGACGGCCTGGCTGCTGGCCCGCGGTGTACACGGGTGGCGCCGCCCGGCCGAACTGGCGGCCGCGTCCGCCGCCGCGTCGGCCGTGGACCCCGCCCAGGAGGATGCGGACACGCCGTCCGGCCACGTGGTGAACTAGCGGGGCGGCGCCCGCCGGGGAAACCGTTTCGCTGGTACGGGGCCGGGCCCCATAGGATTGGGCCCGAAACCTACACACTCACACTCACCACCCCCAGAGGATCGCTGCATGCCTGGCATCACGCGCGAGGAGGTCGCCCACCTCGCTCGGCTGGCGCGTCTGGAGCTGAAGGCCGAAGAGCTCGACCACTTCGCCGGACAGCTCGACGACATCATCGGCGCGGTCGCCCGCGTATCCGAGGTAGCCGACCAAGACGTACCGCCGACCTCCCACCCGCTGCCGCTGACGAACGTCATGCGCGTGGACGAGGTCCGTCCGTCGCTCACCCCCGAGCAGGCGCTCTCCGGCGCCCCCGCCCAGGAGCAGCAGCGTTTCAAGGTGCCGCAGATCCTGGGGGAGGACTAATCACCATGACAGACATCATCAGGCTCACCGCGGCCGAGATCGCCGGGAAGATCGCCTCCGGCGAGCTGACGGCCGTCGAGGTCACCGAGGCCCACCTGGCCCGGATCGGCGCCGTCGACGAGAAGGTGCACGCCTTCCTGCACGTCGACCGTGAGGGTGCGCTCGCACAGGCCCGCGCCGTCGACGCCAAGCGCGAGGCGGGCGAGAAGCTCGGCCCGCTGGCCGGCGTCCCGCTGGCCCTGAAGGACATCTTCACCACCGAGGGCATCCCGACGACTGTCGGCTCGAAGATCCTCGAAGGCTGGATTCCGCCGTACGACGCCACGCTCACCAAGAGGCTCAAGGCCGCTGACGTCGTCATCCTCGGCAAGACCAACATGGACGAGTTCGCCATGGGGTCCTCGACCGAGAACAGCGCCTACGGCCCGACCGGCAACCCGTGGGACCTCACCCGCATCCCCGGCGGCTCCGGCGGCGGTTCGTCCGCCGCCCTCGCCTCCTACGAGGCCCCGCTCGCCATCGGCACGGACACCGGCGGCTCCATCCGCCAGCCCGCCGCCGTCACCGGCACCGTCGGCGTCAAGCCCACGTACGGCGGCGTGTCCCGCTACGGCATGGTGGCGTTCTCCTCCTCCCTCGACCAGGGCGGCCCCTGCGCCCGTACGGTCCTGGACGCGGCCCTTCTGCACGAGGTCATCGCCGGCCACGACCCGCTCGACTCGACGTCCATCGACGCCCCGGTCCCGCCGGTCGTCGAGGCCGCGCGCAACGGCTCGGTCGGCGGTATGCGCGTCGGCGTCGTCAAGCAGTTCCGTGGTGAGCACTACCAGGCCGGCGTCATGCAGCGCTTCGACGAGTCCGTCGAACTGCTGAAGGAGCTGGGTGCCGAGATCGTCGAGGTGGACTGCCCGTCCTTCGACCTCGCGCTCGCCGCGTACTACCTGATCGCGCCGTCCGAGTGCTCCTCCAACCTGGCCCGCTTCGACGCCATGCGCTACGGCCTCCGGGTCGGCGACGACGGCACGAAGTCCGCCGAGGAGGTCACCGCGCTGACCCGCGAGGCCGGCTTCGGCGACGAGGTCAAGCGCCGGATCATGCTCGGTACGTACGCGCTCAGCTCCGGCTACTACGACGCGTACTACGGCAGCGCCCAGAAGGTCCGCACCCTCATCACCCGCGATTTCGAGAAGGCCTTCGAGCAGGTCGACGTGATCGTCTCGCCAACCACGCCCACCACCGCCTTCCCGATCGGCGAGCGCGCCGACGACCCGATGGCGATGTACCTTGCCGACCTGTGCACCATCCCGACCAACCTGGCCGGCAACGCCGCCATGTCGCTGCCCTGCGGCCTGGCGCCGGAGGACGGCCTCCCGGTCGGTCTGCAGATCATCGCCCCCGCCATGCAGGACGACCGGCTGTACAAGGTCGGTGCCGCGGTGGAGGCGGCATTCGTGGCCCGCTGGGGACACCCGCTGCTCGAGGAGGCACCGTCACTGTGAGCGCTCTGACCAAGGCCAAGGGCTTCAAGAAGTCCAGGACCGGCCTGTACCTGTCCATCGGAACCACCGCTTTCGGCGCGCTCAGCGTGGCCAAGCAGGCCCGCAAGGCCCGCACCGAGAGCGACACGCTCCTGCTGCTCGACGCAGTCGTCTCCGCCGCCGCCGTCGCCACCGGCCTCGCCATGCTCCTGCGTGAGCTGAAGCGGCTCGGCGACGACGACGTCCTGCTGGGCTGAGAGGGAAAGTCTCA
This sequence comes from Streptomyces sp. NPDC051219, assembly GCF_040682335.1. Taxonomy (NCBI): domain Bacteria; kingdom Bacillati; phylum Actinomycetota; class Actinomycetes; order Kitasatosporales; family Streptomycetaceae; genus Streptomyces; species Streptomyces sp. NPDC051219. Next base: position 51,876 of record NZ_JBFBAS010000021.1, on the reverse strand, counting down.
CCGTGACCGTCACTGAACTCCTGTCGTACGAGGCTGCCCTCGCGACGTACGACCCCGTCATGGGCCTCGAGGTCCATGTCGAGCTCGGCACCAGGACCAAGATGTTCTGCGGGTGCTCCACCGAGCTGGGCGCCGCGCCCAACTCGCAGACCTGCCCCACGTGCCTCGGAATGCCCGGCTCGCTGCCGGTCGTCAACGCGACCGCCGTCGAATCGGCCGTCAAGATCGGCCTCGCGCTGAACTGCGAAATCGCCGAGTGGTGCCGCTTTGCCCGGAAGAACTACTTCTATCCGGACATGCCGAAGAACTTCCAGACCTCTCAGTACGACGAGCCGATCGCCTTCAACGGCTACCTGGACGTCCAGCTGGAAGACGGCGAGGTCTTCCGTGTGGAGATCGAGCGAGCCCACATGGAGGAGGACACCGGCAAGTCGACGCACGTCGGCGGCGCCACCGGTCGTATCCACGGCGCGTCCCACTCCCTGCTGGACTACAACCGGGCCGGCATCCCGCTCATCGAGATCGTCACCAAGCCGATCGAGGGTGCGGGCGAGCGAGCCCCCGAGGTCGCCAAGGCGTACGTCGCCGAGCTGCGTGAGCTCATCAAGGCGCTCGCCGTCTCGGAAGCCCGCATGGAGCAGGGCCAGATGCGCTGCGACGTAAACCTCTCGCTGCGTCCGCACGGGCGGGAGAAGTTCGGCACGCGCTCCGAGACGAAGAACGTCAACTCGCTGCGCTCGGTGGAGCGTGCGGCCCGTTACGAGATCCAGCGCCACGCGGCGGTCCTCGCGTCCGGCGGCACGATCATCCAGGAGACCCGCCACTTCCACGAGGAGGACGGCTCCACGACGTCGGGCCGGGTGAAGGAGGAGGCCGAGGACTACCGGTACTTCCCCGAGCCCGACCTGGTTCCGGTCGCGCCGACCCGCGAGTGGGTGGAGAAGCTGCGGGGCACGCTCCCCGAGCTGCCACGGGTGCGCCGCAACCGGCTGCGCGAGGAGTGGAGCATCTCGGAGCACGAGATGCAGTCGGTCCTCAACGCAGGTGCGATCGACCTGATCACCGCGACGATCGACGCGGGCGCGGAAGCCGCGTCGGCCCGTAAGTGGTGGATGGGCGAGCTGGCGCGCCGTTCGAACGAGGACGGCGTGGACCTCGCGTCGCTGCCGATCACCCCCGAGCAGGTCGCCCGGGTCACCGCGCTCGTCGCGTCCGGTGACCTCAACGACAAGCTGGCCCGGCAGGTCATCGAGGGCGTCCTCGCGGGCGAGGGCGGTCCGGACGACGTGGTGGAGAAGCGCGGCCTGAAGGTCGTCTCGGACGAGGGCGCGCTCGGCACGGCCGTGGACGAGGCGATCGCCGGTAACCCGGGGATCGCGGACAAGATCCGCAGCGGCAAGGTCGCGGCCGCCGGCGCGCTGGTCGGCGCCGTCATGAAGGCCACCCGGGGCCAGGCCGACGCGGCGCGCGTGCGCGAGCTGATCCTGGAGAAGCTGGGCGTCCTGGGCTGACGCGGTCCGTATGTACGCCGAAGGGGCGGCCGGCACCGTGAGGTGCCGGCCGCCCCTTCGCGTCCGTCGCAGGCGGATGCGGTGGGCAGCCCGCCGGCGAACCGGTCCTCGATGGCTTTCTTGTACCTGCGTGCGTCGGTGTACTTGCGTGCGTCGGTGGAACCGAGGGCAGTGAGCCGGTCCGCGACCTGGCCGGGTGACCGCCTCGGCTGCGAACCGGAATTGCGCGGCTCGCAGGCGCGGTGACCGGCAGCACGCGGGCCGGGTAGGGCGTGTCCCCCAGTACGCGGACCGGCCGCCCGGACTTCTCGCGTCGTCCTCCTGGACGTTCACCGATGCGCCCTCCGTGCGCCTTCCCCGGGCAATGTGGCCTCACTACCGTCCCGGCCGGAACACCTGACTCGGGAGGATCACTTGGCCACGGACATGTCACGTCGACGCCTGCTTGCCATCGGCGGAGGCGCGCTCGGCGCCGCGGCGGCGGGATCGCTGCTGCCGCCCTCGCTGCGGGCCGCGCTCGCGGCCGAGCCCGCCACCGGCGGGCTGCGTGCCGTCAAGCACGTGGTGATCCTCATGCAGGAGAACCGTTCGTTCGACCACTATTTCGGCACCCTCCGCGGAGTACGCGGCTTCGGCGACCGCAACGCCATCGAGCTTCCGTCCGGCAAACCGGTCTTCGAGCAGCCGGGACCCCTCCGCAGCGTTCTGCCGTTCCCCGTCCGGGACGCAGCCGAGAGGCAGAAGGAGGACCTCCAGTACATCGGCGACCTCGACCACTCCTGGAGCGGCGGAGCCAAGGCCTGGAACAACGGCTGGATGGACAACTGGGTGTCCGCCAAGTCCGCCGCCACCATGGCCTACTACGACCGCCGCGACCTCCCGCTGCACTACGAGCTCGCGGACACCTTCACCATCTGCGACGCCTACCACTCGTCGATCCACACGTCCACGAGCCCGAACCGAAACCACCTGGTCAGCGGCTGGACCGGGTACGAGGCCGACGGCAGTCGGGCCGTTTCCAACGCCGCGTACGCGGAGGGCACGCACCCCGGATACACCTGGACCACGTACCCCGAACGGCTGGAGAAGGCGGGCCGCAGCTGGAAGACGTACCAGGAGTGGGAGAACTTCACGGACAACAACCTGGAGTTCTTCGCGACCTTCAAGGCCATCGCCCGCAAGGCGCTGTCGAAGGCCGACGACTTCACGTACATGGAGGCCTTCTACGCGAAAGTGCGCGACACCGGCGACGCCGCTGAGCGTGCGCGCCTCCTCGCCGCGCTGGAGGAAGGCGTCGCCGCCCTCACCCCCGCCGAGCGCAGCCTCTTCGAACGCGCCCTGCGCCGCGAGAAGACAGGCAGCCTGGCGGAGAACTTCCGTGCGGACGTGGCCGCCGGCACACTGCCGGAGGTCAGCTACCTGGTGCCGTCCGCGGTCGACTCCGAGCACCCGGGCGCCTCCTCGCCGATCGCCAGCGCCACGCTCGTCTACAAGGTGCTCGACGCGCTGGGCTCGCACCCCGACGTGTGGCGGCACACCGTCGTACTGATCAACTACGATGAGAACGACGGCTTCTTCGACCATGTCCCGCCGCCCGTGCCGCCGGCGGAGAACACCGACGAACGCTGGCAGGGCCGCCCCACCGGGCTCGGTATCCGGGTGCCGCTGCTGGTCGTGTCCCCGTGGACGGTCGGCGGCTTCGTCTGCTCCGAGGTCTTCGACCACACCTCCACCATCCGCTTCCTGGAGAAATGGACGGGCATCGAGGAGCCGGGCATCACGCCGTGGCGCCGCGCGGTCACCGGTGACCTGACCTCCGCATTCGACTTCCGGCGGGGCCGTCCGCAGCCGGACGTCGAGCAGCCGGGTGCCGTCCCGCCGTTCACCGGCCGCTGGCGGCCCGTGCCGCCCGCCGTCCAGCAGATGCCCGTACAGGAAGAGGGGACACGGCCCGCGCGCCCGCTGCCGTACCAGCCGGACGCGTATGGAAAGGCCGAGGACGGTGCGTTCCGAGTCGACCTGCGCAACGCGGGCCGCGCAACCGCTCACTTCGCGCTGTATCCGTACGCCGGGGAGTTCGCGGTCCCGCAGCACCGGGATGTCAGAGGCAAGGCGCAGTGGGAGGTGCCGCTCTCCGGTGACTCCTACCGCTTCACCATCACCGGCCCGAACGGCTTCCGCCGCGAGTTCGCCGGTACGACCGCCCAGGGCGCCGAAGTCTCCTCGTACATCGACCACGAGGACCGGGACCTGCATCTCACGCTCGGCAACCGTGGCACGAAGCCGCTCACCTTCACCGTCCGCCCGCTCGGCTACGTCGACGAGGCGGACCTGCGTGACTGGACCCGGGAGATCACCGTCAAGCCGGGCCGCAGCCGTACGGTCGTGCACTCGGCGGCCGACGCACAAGGCTGGTACGACCTCCAGGTCACGGCCGCGGGCGACAGCGCTTTCCGGCGGCGCCTGATGGGACACATCGAGAACGGGCGCGCCAGCGTCTCCGGCTGACCGCCCCCGGCGCCACGGGGTGCGCAGGAGGTGCCGGGCAAAGGCTCCGTCCCCTGCGCGCCCTCGTGCCTCTGCGCGCCCCTGTGATGATGCCCACGAAAGGGGCAAAGGATCGCTATCGCCTGACAGAGTGCTATCAGTAGGTCATGTGCTCTTTGCGGGGGTTTCCGGTGAAGATCTACCAACCACCCAGGGAGCGCGCCCGTTGGCAGCCGTCGCACGGTGGTGCATCCGTCACCGCCTCTTCGCCGTACTGCTCTGGCTGACAGCACTCGGCGGCACCGCTGCCGCTGCCGGCGTCGCAGGCTCCGCGTACTCCAACGACTACGAGGTCCCGGGCACCGAATCCGGTCGCGCCACCGCTCTGCTTCAGCGAGGCTTCCACGGCCAGGGCGGCGACCGCGACACCATCGTGTGGCAGACCGGCACCGGCACGGTCCGTGCCGCGGGCGTCGAACAACGCATGGCCGAGGCGCTCGACGAGATAGCCGACCTGCCCGGCATCGCCTCCGTCACCAGCCCCTACGCCGCCGAGAACGCCGGACAGATCAGCGAGGACGCGCACACCGCCTACGCCACGATCACCTTCGACCAGCAGGCCGACGCCATCTCCCCGGCGGAGGCGCAGGCCGTCGTGGACGCCGCGAAGTCCGCCGAGCGTGACGGCCTCCAGGTGGAGTTGGGCGGCAGTGCCATCGCGCTCACCGAGGCCCCCGCCGCGCACGTCAGTGAGGCCATCGGCGTGGTGGTGGCCGCCATCGTGCTGTTCCTCGCCTTCGGATCGCTCGCCGCGAGTCTGCTGCCCATCGCCACAGCCCTGGTCAGCGTCGGCATGGCCTACGCGGGCATCGTGCTGCTCGGCCACGTCATGACGGTCGCCGACTTCGCGCCGATGCTCGGCATGCTGATCGGGCTCGGCGTCGGCATCGACTACGCCCTGTTCATCGTTACGCGGCACCGCAAGGGGCTCAAACGCGGTCTCTCCGTGGCCGATGCCGCCGAGAACGCCGTCGTCACCACCGGCCGTGCCGTCGTGTTCGCCGGCGCGACCGTCTGCATCGCCCTCCTCGGCATGCTGATCCTGCGGCTGAGCTTCCTCAACGGCGTCGCGATAGCAGCCTCGCTCACGGTTGTGCTCACCGTCGCCGCCTCGGTGACCCTGCTGCCCGCCCTGCTGTCCCTCATCGGCGAGCGCGCGCTCTCCCGGCGAGAGCGACGCCGGCTGGCCGAGCACGGCCCGCGGCCCGAGTCACTCACCGGCTTCGCCGCCCGCTGGTCGCTCTTCGTCGAGCGCCACCCCAAAGTCCTCGGGGGCATGGCGGCCGCGGTGATGCTCGTCCTCGCGCTGCCGACTCTCTCGCTCCACCTCGGAACCTCCGACCAGGGCAACAACCCGGCCGACTCGACCACCCGCCAGGCATACGGCCTGGTCGCTGAAGGCTTCGGCCCCGGTGTCAACGGCCCGCTCACCCTGGTCGCGCACCTCGACGGGGCCGACGACCGGCTCGCCCTCGACGGCCTCGCCGACACCCTCCGTACCACCGAGGGCGTCGCCTCGGCCGGCCCGGCCGCCGTCAACCGCAGCGGCGACACGGCGGTCATCACCGTCGTACCGGAGTCCGCACCCCAGTCCCGGTCGACCAGCGATCTGGTCGACCGGCTGCGCGGGGACGTCCTGCCACGCGCCGAGGACGGCACTTCGCTGGACGTGTACGTCGGCGGAGTGACCGCGAGCTATGACGACTTCGCCGAGATCATCGTCGGCAAGCTGCCGCTGTTCGTAGGCGTCGTCATCGGCCTCGGATGCGTCCTGCTGCTGGTCGCCTTCCGCTCCATCGGCATCCCGCTCAAGGCCGCGGCCATGAATGTCGCCGCTGTCGCGTCCGCCTTCGGCGTGGTCGTCGCGGTCTTCCAGTGGGGCTGGGGGAGCGAGCTGCTGGGGCTCGGCAGCGCGGGACCGATCGAGCCCTTCCTGCCGGTCATCATGGTGTCTGTGCTGTTCGGTCTCTCCATGGACTACCAGGTCTTCCTGGTCAGCCGGATGTACGAGGAGTGGCTGGAGACCCGGGACAACCAACGGGCGGTACGGGTCGGTCTCGCCGAGACCAGCCGCGTGATCAACTCTGCGGCGGTCATCATGATCTCCGTCTTCCTGGCCTTTGTGCTGAGCGGCGACCGCGTGATCGCGATGTTCGGTATCGCGCTCGCCGCAGCGGTCGCCCTGGACGCGTTCGTCCTGCGTACGCTCCTCGTGCCCGCGCTGATGCACATGCTGGGCGGAGCGAACTGGTGGCTGCCGGCCTGGCTCGACCGGTGGCTGCCGCGCATCAGCATCGAACCGGCGGAGCGCGGGCGTGCGAAGATCGCCGATGAGCTGCTGAGTGCGGAGAACCCGGAGTCCTGCCACGGGCCGGCCGCCGGGCCGGTCCCGGATCAGAACCCGGAGGCGGCCGCGCTCGTCAAGTGATCCGTTGCCGGCGACAGGACCTGACCGCATGTTCTCCATACCCCTCGGTGACAATGCCCGACTGCGCCCGCTGGAGCCCTGGCAGGCCGAGGAGTTCCTCGACCACATGGACCGGGCGCGGGACTACGTCGGCGAGCACATCGGCTTCGCCGACCGTGCCACCGACCTCGGTTCGGCGCGTGAGCTGCTGACCGGGTACGCGCAGAAGCACGCGGCTGACACCGGCCGCATCCACGGCATCCGGCTCGACGGCACGCTGGTCGGCGGGGTCCTCTTCCGGACCTTCGACGCCGCCGCCGGGAACTGCGAGATCGGATGCTGGCTGGAGCCGGCCGCCGAGGGCCGCGGCCTGGTGACGACGGCGTCCCGGTGCCTCATCGACTGGGCGTTCGGCGAGCGCGGAATGCACCGGGTGGAGTGGGTCGCCTCCACGACGAACGCGCGCAGCCTGGCTGTCGCGAAACGACTCGGGATGACCCGGGAAGGTGTGATGCGCGAGAGCTTCCCGTACCGGGGAGTCCGCCAGAACCTGGAGATCTGGTCGGTACTGGCCACGGAGTGGCAGCCGGCGTAGCTCAGCGCATTCTCAGCGGGCTCTCAGAATCGGCCCCTACGGTGCGACGCATGGATATCAAGAACGCCGCCGCACCTGCCACCGAGACCGACCCCGAGAACGAGACCAGGGCCGAGACCTCCGCGGCCGTCGACATCGTCGAGGGGGACGACGACCGCCACACGGACTCCTCAGCGGCAGCCGCGGACCCCGACGGCTCCCGCGAGGCTGACGAGACCGGCCGTGGCGAGGACTCCACCGCGGCACGGGCGGGCATCGGCGCGGGCGCGGCGGCGGTCGTCGGCGCCGGACTCGGTGTCGCGTCGCTCACCGGTACGTGGGTGGGCCGGGTGGCCGCGGAGCGGCAGACGCTCATCGGCCAGATCGAGACCACGCAGGGTGCCACTCCTGCCCAGCAGATCTCGGCGCTCTACGGCGAGGCCTGGCATATGACCGCCCTCGTCAACGGCGCCTTCGCGGTACTCGCCCTGCTCGTCGGCATCTTCGTCCTGGTCCGCCCGGCCTTCGGTGCACCCGGCCGGACCCAGGCGGTCTGGGTCCGGTCGGTCGCCTGGGCGGCGGTCGCGCTCGGCGCCCTCGGCCTGCTGATCTCCGGCCTCATGTACTCCGACGTACTCGCGAGCCTGCCGCAGGCCGGCTCCTAGGGTCTTTCATTTGGACCGGGCCGGACACAACTAAGCACGCCGGGGGCCCGGCTAAGTACCCCCGTGCACCGGAGATGCGGCACTCTCCCGATGTGGCGGGGCCCCCTGGGGGACGAACCTTGGATCACGCCGACGGACCGTCGGTCACCGAGGAACCGTCACCAGGGAGCCCGAGATGTTCGAGTACGAGATCCAGAAGCTGCACCACAACGAGCTGATCCGCGAGGCCGGCAACGCCCGGCAGGTCCGGCTGGCCGTCAAGGCCCGCCGTGCTGCCCGTCGTGCCGCCGCCGGGCGGTCCGGACAGGATGATCACGAAGGGACGGTGAGCGCCCTGCGGTCCCGGTTCGCCCGAGCCGCATGATCCCGGGCCGCGTCCATCCCGGGATGAGGCTCCTCCCCTTTACCGCTGCCCCGGCGCCGGACGCCTGTGCGATGCTCGGCGACGTGGAAACCAGGTCTGTCAGCCCCGTGTTCGTCGGCCGAGCCGACGAACTGACCGTGCTCACCGAAGCCCTCTCCCGCGCAGCCGCGGGAGAGCCGCAGGCGCTGCTCGTGGGCGGTGAGGCGGGGGTGGGCAAGACCCGGCTCGTCGAGGAGTTCCTCGCGGCGGCCTGCCGCGGGGACGCCGTCGTGGCGGTGGGAGGCTGCGTCGAAATCGGCTCCGAGGGGCTGCCGTTCGCGCCGTTCTCCACCGCCCTGCGCGCCCTGCGCAGGCAGCTCCCGCAGGAGCTGGCAGCCGCCGCCGGCCAAGAGGACGAACTGGCCCGGCTGCTGCCCGAACTCGGCGAGGCCCCCAGGGGCCCCCACCAGGAGGAGAGCACCGCCCGCCTCTTCGAACTCACGGTGCGCCTCCTCGAGCGCCTCGCCATGGACCGTACGGTCGTGGTCGCCCTGGAGGACCTGCACTGGGCGGACGCCTCCACGCGCCATCTGCTCGCCTACCTCTTCCGTACCCTGCGCCGTGGCCGGCTCGTCGTCATCGCCACCTACCGGGCGGACGACATCCACCGGCGCCATCCGCTGCGGCCGCTGCTCGCCGAACTGGACCGGCTGCGCACGGTGCAGCGCATCGAACTGTCCCGGTTCAATCGCGCGGAGGTCCGGCGCCAGCTGGCCGGAATCCTCGCCGTCGAGCCCGAACAGGCTCTGGTGGACGACGTCTTCACCCGCTCCGACGGCAACGCCTTCTTCGTCGAGGAGCTCGCCTGCTGCATCGGGACCCGCTGCCGTCCGGGCCTGAGCGACTCCCTGCGCGATCTGCTGCTCGTACGGGTCGAGGCGCTCCCCGAGGACGCCCAGCGGGTGGTCCGGATGGTCGCCGAGGGCGGCTCCGCCGTCGAGTACCCTCTGCTGCTCGCCGTCGCGCGCCTGACCGAGGACGAGCTGATCGAGGCGCTGCGCTCCGCGGCCGGAGCCAACATCCTGAACGCCACGGCGGACGGCGACGGCTACCGGTTCCGGCACTCCCTCGTCCGCGAGGCCGTCAGCGACGACCTGCTTCCGGGAGAGCGGTCCCGCATCAACCGGCGGTACGCGGAGGCGCTGGAGGCCGACCCCTCGCTCGTACGGGCCGACGAGCGGCCCATCCGGCTGGCCAGCTACTGGTACTACGCGCACGACACCGTGAAGGCGCTGCCGGCCGTACTGGAGGCGTCGGTGGCCGCGCGCCGGCGGCATGCGTATTCCGAACAACTGCGCCTGCTGGAGCGCGCCATGGACCTGTGGGAGGACGTGCCGGCCGAGGTCCGCCAGGCCCTGCGCCCGGTGGACTACGCCGAGGCCTACCCGCCCTGCGGCTGCCACCCGGAGACCACCCCGCTGCGCCATCTCGATCTGCTGGCGGAAGCAGCGGTCGCGGCCCGCCTCGGCGGGGAGCGGGAGCGGGCCCTGATGATCACCAAGAAGGCGTTGCGGCGGCTGGACGGCGAGAACGACCCGCTGCGCGCCGCCTGGTTCTGGACCGAGCGGTCGAAGCTGGTGCAGAGCCTGGCGCGCGGCGACGGCTGGGCCGAGCTGGGCACCGCCCAGGAGCTGGTCCGGGGTCTGCCGCCGTCGGCGGTGCACGCCGGGGTGCTGGCGGATGTGGCGAGCTGGGGGCACCTGCACGCCCCCGGGCCCGACAGCCTCGCGGCGGCCGAGCGGGCCGTGGAGTACGCGCGGCTGGTCGATGCCGAGGAGATCGAACTGACCGCGAGGCTGACCGTGGGCGCCCTCCTCGCCGACGCCGGCGACATCGACGCCGGTCTGGCCGAGATGTACGCGGTCAAGAACCGGGTCGTCGAACTCGGCCTGTTCAGTCAGGTCGGCCGCAGCCATGTGAACCTGCCGTCCACCCTGGAGTCCCTCGGGCGGTCCCAAGAGGCCGTGCAGATCGCGGCGGAGGGCATCGAGCTGTCCCGGAAGTACGGGCTGCTGGACGTGGAGGCGTGGGCGCTCGGCAACATGACCGAGTCGCTCCTCGCCCTCGGGCGCTGGGACGAGGCGGCCGAGCGTGTCCAGCGCCTCCAGGCGGTCGCGCAGAGTGCCAAGCCGCGCGGAGCTGCGGCCTGGCAGCTGGCCGAGCTGGCATTCGCCCGCGGGGAACTCGCCGAGGCGGGGCAGCAGTTGACGGCCGCCCACAAGCACTACGGCAGCCATGACCCGATGCCTCAGCATGCTCTGCCGCTGTCCCGGCTCGCCATCGGCCTCGCGGCTGCGGAGGGCCGCATCCTCGATGCCCGCACCGAGCTCGAACGCACCCTGGAAGGGGGCTTCGCTCCCGGCACCCACCGCTACGGCTGGCCGCTGCTGCTCACCGCCGCCCGCGCGGAGGCGGAGGCACGCGGGCTGCCGGCTGCCGAGGCCGGGAGGCCCGGCATCCTGGCGCTGATCCGTGCGGCGGCGCGGCGGCTGGCAACTCCCGTACCGATGTGGACGGCACACGCCCTGTACGTCGCGGCCGAACTGGAACGCGCCGAAGGACACAACTCCGTGGACCGCTGGACCGAGGCGGCCACCGCCCTGACCCCGCTCGAGCGCCCGTACCTGCTTGCCCACGTACGCCTCCGGCTGGCGGAGGCGTTGCTGTCGGCCGATGCCAACGGGAACGCCCGGGGCACCGCGGCCGAACTGCTCCGGCAGGCCGACGCCGCCGCGGAGCGGTTGCGCGCCCGCCCGCTGCGGGAGGACATCGCGCTGCTCGCCCAGCGGGCCCGGCTTCCGCTGGCCGCCGCCCCCGAAGGGGCCGAACAGCCGGCGGACCCGGCCGAGGCCCTCGGCCTGACCAGCCGGGAGCGGGACGTGCTGCGCCTGGTCGCGGTGGGCCGCACCAATCGCCAGATAGCCGAGAAGCTGTTCATCTCCCCGAAGACGGCGAGCGTCCATGTGTCCAACATCCTGGCCAAGCTGGGGGTGGCCGGTCGCGGTGAGGCGGCGGCCCTCGCGCACCGCCTACGGCTGTTCAGTCCTGTGGAACCGACTGCCGAAGCCGTATGACGACCATCGCCGGAGGCGAGGGCTATGGGATCGTTCCCCGGGTCGGGGTCGTTCAGATCGACCCCCTTGTCAGCTTCAGGCGCCTGCGCTCCTCGTCGGTGTGCCTGCCCCCTGGAGTGAACAGTTCCTCGATCGGATTGAACACCGCTCCCACCCCCACGACTCGCTCGTAGTCACTGCACCCGCAGATTCAGAATCCGGTCGTCGCCCTGCTCCGGCGACCCACGCCGGTCCGTCTCGCTCGTCACCAGCCACAGCTTGTCGCCGCCCGCCGCCACCACCGTGCGCAGCCGCCCGTACTCTCCTGCGAGGAACGGCTGCGGTTCGGCCAGAGCTTTCGTACCGTCCAGAGGGACGCGCCACAGGCGCTCGCCCTTCAGGCCCGCCATCCAGATGGAGCCCTCGGCCCACGCGATTCCGCTGGGCGACGCCTCGTCCGTGGTCCACTGGGCCACCGGGTCGACGAAGCCCGCCTTTCCCGCCTTGCCCTCGGCCTCCGGCCAGCCGTAGTTCTTGCCCGGCTCGATCAGGTTGAGCTCGTCGTACGTGTCCTGCCCGAACTCGGCGGCCCAGAGCCGCTTCTCCGCGTCCCAGGCCAGCCCCTGCACATTGCGATGCCCGTACGAATAGACCACCGAGTCCGCTTCCGGATTGCCGTGGACCGGCTCGCCGTCGGGGGTCATGCGCAGGATCTTGCCGCCGAGCGACTTCTTGTCCTGGGCGAGCCCGGTGTCGCCCGTCTCGCCCGTTCCCGCGTAGAGCATCTTGTCCGGGCCGAAGGCGATCCGCCCGCCGTTGTGCACAAAGCCCTTGGGAATGCCTCTGAACACTGTGTCGGGGGCGCCCAGTTGCTGCCCCGCGGGCTTCTTCTCGTCGTACAGCATGCGGGCGATGCGGTTGTCGGACTCGGTGGTGAAGTACGCGTAGACCAGGTGGTCCGAGGCGTACGACGGGGAGAGCGCCAGGCCCATGAGGCCGCCCTCGCCGCCGGGGGCCACTCCGGACACCGAGCCGATCACGGTCTTCCGCCCGCTCTTCGCGTCGATCCGGGTGATCGTCCCCTCGTCCCGCGAGGCGGTCAGCAGATCGCCCTCTGGCAGCGGAGCCAGGCCCCACGGCGAGGCGAGGCCCGTGGCGACCTCGCCGGCCACCGCCACGGAGCCCTTCGCCGGCGGCAGAGAGGCGGAGCCGCCGGAGCCGCCAGTGGCCGGCGGCGACTGGGCCGCGGAGGTCGTCCGGTTCTCCGGGCTGCCGGGCGGGTCGTTGCTCCCGGAGGAGCAGCCCGCGGCAAACAGCAGTACGGAAGTGGCCATCACGGCCGTCACAGCAGAGCGTCGCACGGTCAGTCCCTCTCGTCCGCCTGGCTTCAGCACATCACACGAACAAGTACACCGCTCGCGCCGCAGAGGTTCCCTGCTTTGTTCACCTCGCTGGCCCGCCGACCACGTCGCCGGGGTCAACGTGCGCAACCGTGCACGCTCGGCGTGGGTTCTCGTCAACGGACCCGTACCACAAAGGACCTGAACACCTCCTTTCGCTGGTAGATGCGCCCCGTGACCGTCCTGCCGTAGTGGGCAGTCGGGAGCGTGACTAGGTGCAGACGACCGAGCCAGCAAGCTCGGTCGTCTACGGCCGAGAAGTTGACGCAGTCGGATCATGCGCCGGTTCCATCGGGCCCCGCGCCCGCTCCAGGGGCGGCGGCGTCACTCCCAGGACTCCCGGGCGGGCGGCAGCCCGGCGATCTCCGCCAGATCCGCGTCCGTCAGCCGGACACCGTCCGCGCCCGCGTTCTCCACCGCCCAGCGCTCCCGTTTGGCGCCGGGAACCGGTACCACGTGCCGCCCCCGCCCGAGCACCCACGCCAGCGCCACCTGTGCCGGAGTCGTGCAGTCGCCGTGCCGCTCCGCGACCCGACGCAGCCCGGCCACCACCGGCTGGTTCGCCGCCATCACCTCGGCCGTGAACCGCGGATGCCTGGCCCGTACGTCCTGCGGCTCGAAACCCTGGCCCGGGGTCAGCGTCCCGGTCAGAAACCCGTTGCCCAGCGGCATCGCGGCGAGAAAGCCCACCCCCCGCGCCTCGCACCACGGCAGGAGCGCGTCCAGCGCTTCCGGCGACCACACCGAGAGCTCTGCCTCCACCGCGCTCACCGGGAAGACCTGCTGCACTCGCTCCAATTGCCGGATCGTTCCGTCATGCACCCGCGCACCGGAGCGGCGCGGAGCCCGCGCCCCGACGGCGCACAGCCCCAGCGCCCGGACCTTTCCGGCGGTCACCAACTCCGCCATCGCGCCCCAGGTCTCCTCGACCGGCACCTCGGGGTCGGCGCGGTGCAGCTGGTAGAGGTCGATCACATCGGTCTGGAGTCGGCGCAGCGAGGCGTCGCAGGCCCGCTTCACGTAGCCGGGGCGGCCGTTGGCCACGATGTGCTGATCGCCCACGAGCAGGCCGCACTTGGTGGACACGAACGCTTCCGACCGCCGCTCCCTGAGCACCCGGCCGAGCAGCAGTTCATTGGTGAAGGGGCCGTACATGTCCGCCGTGTCGAGGAGCGTCGAACCCCGGTCGAGCGCGGCGTGCACGGTGCGCAAGGACCGCTCGCCGTTCTGCTGCGAAGCGGTGTAGGCCCAGTTCATCGGCATGCAGCCAAGACCGACGGCGCCCACTTCGAGCGCTGCCGCCCCGATTATCCTGCGCTCCACCTGCCCGTACCCCTCCCTCTGCCGCCCCCAAAACTAACCTCTGAGGTCCGGGCCGCTTCGCATAGCCTCCTGACCATGACTTCAGACGTGTGGCTGCCGATTCCGGCCGACGAGATTGACGGCCTCCCCGCGGGTTTCGACTATCGCTTCTGGGACGGCGGCAAGGACTTTCCCGCAGACCCCGCCGACTGCGCTTTCTATGTGGTGCCGTACATGAAGGGGCCGGAGATCGCGGTCCGGCCGCTGGCCGCGATGACGTCCGTACGTGTCGTACAGACCCTCTCGGCCGGAATCGATCACGTGGAGCCCGGACTCCCCGAACTCGCCGCGGGTGTACGCCTGTGCAATGCCCGCGGTGTCCACGAGGCCAGCACCGCCGAACTCACCCTCGCCCTGGTCCTCGCCTCGCTGCGGGGCATCCCGGGTTTCGTCCGCGGGCAGGACCGGGAGGACTGGCGGTCCGGCTTCTATCCCGCGCTCGCCGACAAGTGCGTGCTGATCGTCGGTTACGGATCGATCGGCGCCGCCATCGAGGACCGGCTCGCACCCTTCGAGTGCGCGCGGGTGGCGCGCGTCGCGCGCTCCGCCCGCACCACAGAGCGCGGCCCGGTGCACGCCCTTTCCGATCTGCCGGCGTTGCTTCCGGAAGCCGATGTCGTGATCCTCTCCACCCCGATCACGGAGCAGACGAAAGGCCTGGCGGGAGCCGACTTCCTGGCCCGGATGAAGGACGGGGCCCTGCTGGTGAACGTCGCCCGCGGCCCCGTGGCGGACACCAAGGCACTGCTGGCCGAACTGGAGTCCGGCCGGCTGCGCGCCGCCCTCGATGTGACCGACCCCGAACCGCTTCCGGCGGGGCACCCGCTCTGGCACGCTCCCAACGTCCTCATCAGTCCCCACGTCGGCGGCAGCACTTCGGCGTTCATGCCGCGTGCGAAGCGTCTGCTGGCTGCTCAGCTGACGCGGTTCGCGGCGGGGGAGCCGTTGGAGAACGTCGTACTGACCACGGGATAGGGGCAGCGGGTCGGACACGCTCCGCATCCGTTCAGAAGCGCCGAGTCGCCTCAACTCCCCTTTTAGTCACGGAGAGTAGAGAAACTATGTCCCTGAGTGACGAAACTGGTGTATCGTCCCGAGCAAGGGGCTGCGCCACGATTTGTACGGCGCTGGGGTGTTGATCGGACCGCAAGGGGGGCGACGGGCGATGCACGGCCAATGGACGAACGATCCGACGCGGCAGGGCCGCCGACGCTGGCGCGCTCCGACCCTCAGACACAAGCCTCCGGCGGTGCCCGTCAGGGCTGCCCGGTGAGCGCCCCCGGAGCGCTGCTGAGCCGGCGTCCGGTGCCCCGCGGCGGGAAGAGCCTCGTCGCCCAGCTCATCCTGGCGCTGGTGTGCGGCGGCTATGCGGCGGGCGCCGCACTGGGCTGGGGTTCCCAGCAACTCGCCTTGATCATGGGGGACTTCGGCCTGAGTGCTGCCGCGCTGCTCGCCGCTGTCTCCTGCTACCTCTACGCGCGCACCAACGAGAGCCGGTTCCGGCCGGCCTGGCTGCTGTTCGCGTTCTCCTCCTTGATGGCGTCCGGTGGCAACGCTGTCTGGGGCTGGTACGAGGTGGTGCTCGGGCGCGAGATGCCCAGTCCCTCGCCCGCCGATCTCTTCTTCCTCTGCTTCGCGCCGCCGGCCATCGTCGGGCTGCTCGTGCTCGCCAAGCGGCCGGTCACCAGGGCCGGCTGGGTCTGCCTCGTGCTCGACTCCTGGCTGATCGGCGGCTCGCTGCTGACCCTCTCCTGGAGCCTCGCACTCGCGCACACCGCGCAGTCCGAGGGAGGCGAGAGCGTTGCGCACACGGCACTGTCGCTCGCGTATCCCCTGCTGGACATCGTGCTGGTTTCGATGGTCCTCGCCCTGCACTTCCGGCGGTCGAACGCCAACCGGTCCGCGATCAACACCGCCATCGCCGCGCTCGCCCTGACCGTGCTCTGCGACGCGCTGTTCACCTCGCCGCTGTTCCGCGAGTCCTACCGCTCGGGCCAGCTCCTCGACGCCGGCTGGTTCGCCGGCTCGCTGCTCCTCGCGTACGCCCCGTGGGGCGCCCGGCGAGCGCTGCACGGCGGGGACGGTGCCGGGTACCACCTCCGCGCCCCCCGCCACCACAGCCGCCCGATCACCGGCTCGCTGCCCGCCCTCACGCCGTACCTCGCGGCCGCCGTCTGCACCCTGGGCATCCTCTACAACGTGATCGACGGCCGCCGTGTCGACCGGGTGGTGGTCTTCACCGCGTGCACGGTCGTTCTGGCCCTGGTGGTACGGCAGGGCATCATGCTCGTCGACAACATCGCACTCACCCAGGAGCTGGCCCAGAAGGAGAACCACTTCCGCTCCCTGGTCCAGGGCTCCAGCGATGTGATCATGATCGCCGCGCCCACCGGGATACTGCGGTACGTCAGCCCGGCCGCCACCGGCGTGTACGGGCGGGAGGCCGAGGATCTGGTCGGGTCCGAGCTCTCGACGCTCATCCATCCCGAGGACCTGGGCCGGGTCGTCCACGAGGTCCGGCGGTTTCTGGCCGCCCCACCCTCGGAGGAGCCCACCACCCGGATCGAGTGCCGCTTCAAGTCGGGCTCCGGCGAATGGCTCAACGTCGAGTCCACGGTCAACCGCCATCAGGGCGGCCTGATCCTCAACAGCCGCGACGTCACCGAACGGGTCCGCCTGCAGGCCCAGCTGCAGCACAACGCCGAGCACGACCCGCTCACCGACCTGCCCAACCGGGCCCTGTTCACCCAGCGGGTCCGGCAGGCCCTGGCCGGCCGGAGAGCCTCGGACCCCGGCACGGCCGTGCTGTTCATCGACCTCGACGGCTTCAAGGCGGTGAACGACTCCATCGGCCACCAAGCCGGCGACGAGCTGTTGAT
This sequence comes from Streptomyces sp. NPDC051219, assembly GCF_040682335.1. Lineage (NCBI taxonomy): Bacteria > Bacillati > Actinomycetota > Actinomycetes > Kitasatosporales > Streptomycetaceae > Streptomyces > Streptomyces sp. NPDC051219. The sequence goes on along the minus strand of NZ_JBFBAS010000021.1, from coordinate 35,075 downwards.
CCAGGCAGCCCGCCGCCTCCAGGACTCGGTACGGGCGGGGGACACCGCGGCCCGTCTCGGCGGTGACGAGTTCGCCGCTCTCATCCTCGGCGACGGAGGCCGCGACCGCAGCGCCCGCGAGTACCAGGTGCACGAGATCGCCGACCGGCTGCGAGTCACGCTGTCCAAGCCGTACCGGATCGGCGGCAGCGACGTCCGGGTCGCGGCGAGCATCGGGGTCGCCTTCGCCGACGAGGGCATCACTCCCACTGACCTCATGCGCAACGCCGACCTGGCGATGTACCGGGCCAAGGCGGGCGGCAAGGACCGAGTCGAGCTGTACGCGCCGCAGATGCAGGCCGACGTCGTACGGCGGGCGGAGTTCGCCACCAAGCTGCGCACCGCGCTCCACGACGGCGAGTTCGCGCTCCTCCACCAGCCGGTCGTCTCACTGGCGGACGGCCGGATCGCCGCCGTCGCCGCCCAGGCACGCTGGAGGTCGGCCCAGGGAATCCTCTTCACCCCGGCCGAATTCCTGCGGGTCACCGACAGCGCGGAGGCCGCGGAGGGCTCACGCACCGCCGAGCTGGGCCGCTGGCTCCTCGAGGAGGCCGTCGAGCAGGCCGCCGAGCGCCACCGTGCCGGTCGGGAGGTCCCCGTGTCCGTCCGGATGTCCGCCCAGCGGCTACTGGACCGGGCCATGCCCCGCGGTTCGGTCGAGGCACTGCTCACCCGGCACGGGCTGCCCTCCGGCGCTCTGGTCATCGAGCTGGCGGACAGCGACCCCCGCGTGCCGTTCGACGAGCTGGAGCGGCGTCTGGTGGCGCTGCGCAGGCTGGGCGTACGGATCGCGCTGGACGGCTTCGGCAACGGCTATGCGGCGATCAGCGCGCTGCGCAGGCTGCCGGTCGACGTGCTGAAACTGGACCGCGGGCTGGTGGAAGGGGTGGTGGAATCAGCCAGACTTCACAAGATCACTTCCGGGCTGCTGCGCATCGCGAACGATCTCGGCATGCAGTCCGTCGCGGACGGCGTGGACCTTCCGGAGCAGGTCGTCGTCCTGCGCGGGATGGGGTGCACACACGGCCAGGGGATGGCCTTTTCCGGGCCGCTCGACGAGTACCGGCTGCGACGCGCCCTGGTCCGTGGCGAGTTCCCGGTGCCCGGTGCCGCTCCTCTGCCGGCCCTGGCCGGGGGCTCGCTGCCCGTGCGCCATGGCTCAAATAATGAGACGCGCGTCCCACCCACTTGACACGCCCCGCGCGCCGGGGGGAAGGTCAGTGCCATGCGCACCCGAATTCTCGTACTTGGAAAGCGCGTCGGCTGAGCAGGGCCATATGGAATCCCTGCAGACCCCTCCCGGCGCGCTCCCCTCGCTTGCCTCCCGGCACGAGGGGTTTTTTGTTGCACTGGCACCACTGCCAAATCGATAGAACTCCTCGCAAAAACCCTCAGCTTCGAGAAGAGAATGCCGATGACCGAGCAGGCCACCGGGGCCCACCATCCGCAGCCGCGGGCCCGTACCGGCGGACACCAGACCGCTGCGACTGAGCACGTTACGGGCGCGCAGTCCCTCATCCGCTCTCTCGAGGAAGTGGGGTGCGACACCGTCTTCGGCATCCCGGGCGGCGCGATCCTCCCCGCCTACGACCCGATGATGGACTCCGAGCGGGTCCGGCACATCCTCGTCCGCCACGAGCAGGGCGCCGGACACGCCGCCACGGGCTACGCCCAGGCCACCGGCAAGGTCGGCGTGTGCATGGCCACCTCCGGCCCCGGCGCGACCAACCTGGTCACCCCGATCGCCGACGCCCACATGGACTCCGTCCCGCTGGTCGCGATCACCGGCCAGGTCTCCTCCAAGGCCATCGGCACGGACGCCTTCCAGGAGGCGGACATCGTCGGCATCACGATGCCGATCACCAAGCACAACTTCCTGGTCACGAAGGCCGAGGACATCCCGCGGACAATCGCGGAGGCGTTCCACATCGCCTCGACCGGCCGTCCCGGCCCGGTCCTCGTCGACATCGCCAAGGACGCCCTCCAGGCGCAGACGACCTTCAGCTGGCCGCCCACCCAGGAGCTGCCCGGCTACCGGCCCGTCACCAAGCCGCACGCCAAGCAGATCCGCGAGGCCGCCAAGCTGATCGTCCAGGCCAAGCGGCCCGTGCTGTACGTCGGCGGCGGTGTCATGAAGGCCGGCGCCACCGCCGAGCTGAAGGTCCTGGCCGAGCTCACCGGAGCGCCCGTCACCACCACCCTGATGGCGCTCGGCTCCTTCCCCGACAGCCACCCGCTGCACGTGGGAATGCCCGGCATGCACGGTGCGGTCACCGCCGTCACCGCGCTGCAGAAGTCAGACCTGCTGATCGCCCTCGGCACGCGCTTCGACGACCGCGTGACCGGCAAGCTGGACAGCTTCGCGCCCTTCGCGAAGATCATCCACGCGGACATCGACCCGGCCGAGATCGGCAAGAACCGCGCCGTGGACGTCCCGATCGTCGGCGACGCCCGAGAGGTGATCGCCGATCTGGTCCAGGCCGTCCAGGCAGAGCACAGTGAGGGCCACACCGGCGACTACACCGCCTGGTGGAAGGACCTCAGCCGCTGGCGCGACACATACCCGCTGGGCTACGACCTGCCGGACGACGGCAGCCTCTCGCCGCAGCAGGTCATCGAGCGCATCGGCAAGCTCGCCCCCGAGGGGACCATCTACGCGGCCGGCGTCGGCCAGCACCAGATGTGGGCCTCGCACTTCATCCAGTACGAGCAGCCCGCCACCTGGCTGAACTCCGGCGGCGCCGGGACGATGGGCTACGCGGTCCCGGCCGCGATGGGCGCCAAGGCCGGTATGCCGGACCGTACGGTCTGGGCGATCGACGGCGACGGCTGTTTCCAGATGACCAATCAGGAACTGGTCACCTGCGCGCTGAACAACATCCCGATCAAGGTCGCGATCATCAACAACGGCGCGCTCGGGATGGTCCGTCAGTGGCAGACGCTCTTCTACAACCAGCGCTACTCCAACACCGTGCTGCACTCCGGCCCGCAGGCCAGCGGCAAGGAGCCCAGCGCCGGTACCCGCGTCCCGGACTTCGTCAAGCTGTCCGAGGCCATGGGCTGTGTCGCGATGCGCTGTGAGGACCCGGCGGACCTGGACAAGGTCATCGCCGAGGCCAACGCCATCAACGACCGCCCGGTCGTGATCGACTTCATCGTCCACGAGGACGCCATGGTGTGGCCGATGGTCGCCGCCGGCACCTCCAACGACGAGGTCATGGCAGCCCGGGGCGTCCGCCCCGACTTCGGCGACAACGAAGACGACTGAGAAGTCCGAGAGAGAAGACCGAGAGAGACCGCCACCATGTCCAAGCACACGCTCTCCGTCCTGGTCGAGAACACACCGGGCATCCTGGCCAGGATCGCCGCGCTGTTCTCCCGCCGCGGCTTCAACATCGACTCGCTCGCCGTCGGCGTCACCGAGCACCCCGACATCTCCCGCATCACCATCGTGGTTAATGTCGAGGACCTGCCGCTGGAGCAGGTGACCAAGCAGCTCAACAAGCTGGTCAACGTCCTGAAGATCGTCGAACTCGAGCCGGGCGCTGCGATCCAGCGCGAGCTCGTTCTGGTGAAGGTGCGCGCCGACAGCGAAACGCGCTCCCAGATCGTCGAGATCGTCCAGCTCTTCCGCGCCAAGACCGTGGACGTCTCCCCGGAGGCCGTCACCATCGAGGCCACGGGCGGGGCGGACAAGCTGGAGGCCATGCTCAAGATGCTGGAGCCGTACGGCATCAAGGAGCTCGTCCAGTCCGGCACGATCGCCATAGGGCGAGGCGGTCGCTCCATCACGGACCGCAGCCTGCGGGCGCTCGACCGCAGCGCCTGAGTCCGCCGGGTCCGCCGACTCCGCCCGTATGGCGAGACCTCAGAACTTCCTATCCGATCCCGCCGTACGGTGGGAAGTAACACCAGCACACATAGGAGAAAACCCAGTGGCCGAGCTGTTCTACGACGACGATGCCGACCTGTCCATCATCCAGGGCCGCAAGGTCGCGGTCATCGGATACGGCAGCCAGGGCCACGCCCACGCGCTGTCGCTCCGTGACTCGGGTGTCGACGTGCGCGTCGGTCTGCACGAGGGTTCCAAGTCCAAGGTCAAGGCCGAGGAGCAGGGCCTGCGTGTGGTGACTCCGGCCGAGGCGGCCGCCGAGGCCGACGTCATCATGATCCTCGTCCCGGACCCGATCCAGGCCCAGGTCTACGAGGAGTCCATCAAGGACAACCTCAAGGACGGCGACGCCCTCTTCTTCGGCCACGGCCTGAACATCCGCTACGGCTTCATCAAGCCCCCGGCCGGCGTGGACGTCGCGCTCGTCGCCCCCAAGGGCCCGGGCCACCTCGTCCGCCGCCAGTACGAGGAGGGCCGCGGCGTTCCGTGCATCGCCGGTGTCGAGCAGGACGCCACCGGCAGTGCTTTCGAGCTCGCGCTCTCGTACGCCAAGGGCATCGGCGGCACCCGGGCGGGCGTCATCAAGACGACCTTCACCGAGGAGACCGAGACCGACCTCTTCGGCGAGCAGGCCGTCCTCTGCGGTGGCGCCTCGGCGCTCGTCAAGGCGGGCTTCGAGACCCTCGTCGAGGCCGGCTACCAGCCGGAGATCGCTTACTTCGAGTGCCTCCACGAGCTGAAGCTGATCGTGGACCTCATGTACGAGGGCGGCCTGGAGAAGATGCGCTGGTCGGTCTCCGAGACCGCCGAGTGGGGCGATTACGTGACCGGTCCCCGCATCATCACGGACCAGACCAAGGCCGAGATGAAGAAGGTCCTCGCCGAGATCCAGGACGGCACCTTCGCCAAGAACTGGATGGACGAGTACCACAACGGTCTGCCCAAGTACAACGAGTACAAGAAGGCGGACAGTGACCACCTGCTGGAGACCACCGGCAAGGAGCTCCGCAAGCTCATGAGCTGGGTCGACGACAACGACGCGTAGGCCGTACGGACGGGGCCGCGGCATCGCAGCCGCGGCCCCTTGTCCACAGCGGCCAACCACGGACGGGTGATCCTTCCGGAGGGGCGGAAAAGATGGCCCGTTCCGCCACTAGACTGCTCAGCACATACGCGTCAGGCCCACAGTGTCGTGCGTCTTCTACGCGGCTAGCCCCCTCCACCGCCTGCGGCCGTCGGGACGGCCGTCCGCACTGGACTTGTGAGGACTCACGTGAGCTCGAAACCTGTCGTACTCATCGCTGAAGAGCTGTCGCCGGCCACCGTCGACGCGCTGGGGCCGGACTTCGAGATCCGGCACTGCAACGGTGCCGATCGCGCGGAGCTGCTGCCCGCCATCGCAGATGTCGACGCGATTCTCGTACGCAGTGCCACCAAGGTCGACGCGGAGGCCATCGCCGCCGCGAAGAAGCTGCGGGTCGTCGCCCGCGCGGGTGTCGGTCTGGACAACGTCGACGTCTCCGCCGCCACCAAGGCCGGCGTGATGGTCGTGAACGCACCGACGTCCAACATCGTCACCGCCGCCGAGCTGGCCTGTGGCCTGCTGGTCGCCACCGCGCGCAACATCCCGCAGGCCAACACCGCCCTCAAGAACGGCGAGTGGAAGCGCTCCAAGTACACGGGCGTCGAGCTGAGCGAGAAGACGCTGGGCGTCGTCGGTCTCGGCCGGATCGGTGTCCTGGTCGCACAGCGCATGTCGGCCTTCGGTATGAAGATCGTCGCGTACGACCCCTACGTGCAGCCGGCCCGAGCCGCCCAGATGGGCGTCAAGCTCCTCACGCTCGACGAACTGCTCGAGGTCTCGGACTTCATCACCGTCCACCTGCCCAAGACGCCCGAGACGCTCGGTCTCATCGGCGACGAGGCGCTGCACAAGGTGAAGCCCTCGGTCCGGATTGTCAACGCCGCGCGCGGCGGGATCGTCGACGAGGCGGCGCTGGCCAGCGCGCTCAAGGAGGGCCGGGTTGCCGGCGCGGGCCTCGACGTCTATGCGAAGGAGCCCTGCACGGACTCCCCGCTGTTCGAGTTGGACCAGGTCGTCTGCACTCCGCACCTCGGCGCCTCCACCGACGAGGCCCAGGAGAAGGCGGGCATCTCGGTGGCCCGTTCCGTACGCCTGGCCCTCGCCGGTGAGCTCGTGCCCGACGCGGTCAACGTCCAGGGCGGAGTCATCGCCGAGGACGTACGCCCGGGCCTGCCGCTCGCCGAGAAGCTCGGCCGCATCTTCACCGCACTCGCGGGCGAGGTGGCGGTCCGCCTCGATGTCGAGGTGTACGGAGAGATCACCCAGCACGACGTCAAGGTGCTCGAACTCTCCGCCCTGAAGGGCGTCTTCGAGGACGTGGTCGACGAGACCGTCTCGTACGTGAACGCTCCGCTCTTCGCGCAGGAGCGCGGCGTGGAGGTCCGCCTCACCACCAGCTCCGAGTCCCCGGACCACCGCAACGTGGTCACCGTCCGCGGCACCCTGGCGGGTGGCGAGGAGGTCGCGGTGTCCGGCACGCTGGCGGGCCCCAAGCACCTGCAGAAGATCGTCGCGGTCGGCGATTACGACGTGGACCTGGCGCTCGCCGACCACATGGTCGTGCTGTCCTACAGCGACCGCCCGGGTGTGGTCGGCACGGTCGGCCGGATCCTCGGCGAGGCGGGGCTGAACATCGCCGGTATGCAGGTCTCGCGCGCGGAGGAGGGCGGCGAGGCACTCGTCGTGCTGACCGTCGACGACACCGTGCCGCCGTCCGTCCTGGCGGAGATCGCCGAGGATATCGGCGCGACGTCGGCCCGGACGGTCAACCTCACTGACTGACCGGCGCGTTCCGCCGTGTACGTACGCCTCAGGGCCCGGGAGACTGGGCCCTGAGGCGTTCTCGCACCCGTCGGGGCGTGGGGTGCCCGGCCTCAGCGGTCCGTCAGACGGTGATGACGACCTTCGCGCGCGCGTGCTCCACTTCGAGGTACCGGATCGCCTCGGGCGCCTCGCTCAACGGGTAGGTCCGGTCGATGACCGGGGTGACCTTTCCGGGCTCGACGAGTTCCCTCAGCGCCGCCAGGTTCTCCTTGTTCGGCGTCGCCGTGAGGACGAGCAGCCGTTGGCTGACGAAACGGGACAGCACCTGCCCCCTGAGGATGAGACCCATCGGCCCGACCAGACTGCCACCTTCGGACACGCCGCCGCCGGAAAGAACGAGCGTCCCCTCCGGTGTCAGCGCGCGCCGGCACTCGGTCAGCGAGCGGTTCCCCACCAGGTCGAGCACGACGTCGTACCGCCGTCCGTTCCGGGTGAAGTCGTCCCGGGTGTAGTCGATGACGTGGTCCGCGCCCATCGAGCGGACCAGGTCCATGTTTCTCGTACTGCACACGCCGGTCACTTCCGCCCCGAAGGCCTTGGCGATCTGTACGGCGAACGTCCCCACACCGCCTGACGCCCCATTGACCAGGACCTTCTGCCCCGGCTCCACCCGCCCCAGATCGCGCAGGCCCATGAGTGCGGTATTCCCCGCCAGGGGCACCGCGGCCGCCTGCTCGAACGTCAGGTTGGCCGGTTTCCGTTCCAACACGTCGTCCGAGGCACACACGTACTCGGCGAAAGCCCCGTCGGCCTCGCCGAATACCTCGTCACCGGGACGGAACCGATTCACCGCCTTGCCCACCGCTTCCACCCGACCCGCGAAGTCCGTGCCCCGGATCTTCGCCTTCGGCCCGCTGAACCCGAGCACCAAGCGCGCCAGGTACGGGTCACCCCGCATGAGATGCCAGTCGCGCGCGTTCACCGCGGCCGCTCGGACCCGTACCAGCACCTCGTGGTCGGCGACCACCGGCTTGTCGACCTCCCTGAACTCCAGAACATCAGGTGAGCCGTACCGGTCTTGGACGATCGCCTTCATCACGCCTCCGTGACGCACGAGTTCGGTGCGGAATGGATCGGCTGACCGGAAGATCAGCGCTACTCGTGACGGTAGGCGAGCGGCCTCTGTGCGGGCATCGGGGACAATCCCTAGGGTCTCGTTCGGATCAGGCCGGACCCCGCGAGCCCGGCAGGATCCGAACGGGCTTACAGCCGCGCCGCCTTCAGGGCCATGTGCAGCAGAAGCCGGTCCTCACCCTCGTCCAGGTCCAGGCCCGTCAGCTGTTCCACTCGCGAGAGCCGGTAGTACAGCGTCTGCCGGTGGATGCCCAGGGCCGCCGCCGCGCGGCCCGCCTGGCCCGCGTGGTCCAGGAACACCTCGGCGGTGCGTGCGAGTTCGGCGTGGGCCGGCCCCAGCAGGGTGCGTACGGCACGGTCCCGCGCGGGGTCCACCGGCAGTGCCGTGAGCAGCCGGTACGGGCCGATCGTCGCCCACTCCGCGACCGGGCCGAGGCGTGGCTGCGCCGCCGCCGCGCGGGCGGCAGCCGTCGCCTCCTGCCATGCGGCGCCGAGGTCGTTGAGCCCGCGTCGGGGGTCGGCGACTCCGACGGTGGCCGGCCCGCCGGCCGTGGCGAGCAGCCGGGTCGCGGCGGTGTGGGCGGGGCCGAGCACGTCGGCGGAGCGCAGGCGCACCAGTACGGCCAGCGCTCGGCCCGTCCCGGCCGTCGTCCCGTCCACCCTCGCGGCCGTCCGCGCGTCCGTCCCTCTTTCCGCCCGTGGGTCGGGTTCGGCGCCGGGGCCGGGCACGCCCCACGGGGTGACGCACACCGCCGCCGAGCCGGGCACGCCTCGCGCGCCCTCCGGGGCGTCGCCCTGCCACGGTGCGACACACACCACCGCGTGCAGCATGTCCGCGTTCGGGCCCAGAGCCGCCCGCAGCGCCGCCACCGCCATGTCGCGCTGCCAGCCGCGCCCCGCGGTGAGTACCGCCCGGAACTCCCGGGACAGGGCCGCGCCCGCCTTCGCCTCGTCGGCCAGCAGAGCCCCGATGCGGGACGCGACCTCCATGGCCGCGGCAAGCTGCTCCGGGGCCGGGCCCGGTTCCGCGTCCAGCAGCCATACGTAACCGTGGACGACCCCCCGATGGCGTACGGGCAGGCAGATCCGGCCGCGGAACACCCCGGCGTCCGGCGCCGGCGGGATTCGTATCGGCCCGGTCGCGCGGGCGATCCCGAAGCCTTCGAACCAGGCCCGCACCGCCGCCGTCGACTGCCGCGTCAGGATCGAACGGGTCCGGACAGGGTCCATGGCGAGGTCGTCGTCGCTGTCGTGGGCGCCGAAGGCGATCAGCCGGAAATCCCGGTTCTCCAGGGTCGCGGGAGCCCCGAGCAGCGCCGAGATCTCGTCGACCAGTTCCTGGTAGTCACCCTGCACCCCGCCATTCTCGCACCCCCTTCAGACATATGTCTGAGATCCCGGACGCGGATGCGTGACAGCTGTCGATGGCAGACGATCGGAGCGATCCTTAGGTTTCACGGTGGTTCTCCGTGCCGTACGGAATTCGTATCGATCTGTTCCGCTCGCGGCCTTGTCCGTTCTCTCCGTGGAGGTGCCCCGTGCTGGGTCCCGTGCTCCTCGCCGCTTCGCGCAGCGACAGCATCCGCCGTATCGTCTCGGCGGCACCGGTCACCCGCCCTGTGGTGAACCGTTTCGTCGCCGGCGAGCGGCTCGACGAGTCCATGACCGCCGTCCTGGCGCTGGCCGGCCGCGGCATGGAGGTCACCCTCGACCACCTCGGCGAGGACATCACCGACCCGGCCGAAGCCCTCCGTAACCGCGACGCCTACCTGGCTCTCGCCGGCGCCCTCGCCCCGCTGGGACTGGGCGTCCAGGCGGAGATGTCGGTCAAGCTCTCCGCCTTCGGCCAGGCGCTGCCCGGTGGCCACGAGCTCGCGCTCAAGAACGTCACCCCGGTCGTCGAGGCCGCCGCCGAGATCGGCACCACGGTCACGCTCGACATGGAGGACCACACCACGGTCGACTCCACCCTCGCGATCCTCGCCGAGCTGCGGCAGCGCTTCCCGCAGACGGGCGCGGTCGTCCAGTCGTACCTCTTCCGCACCGAGGACGACTGCTACGCGCTCGCCGGGGAAGGCTCCCGCGTGCGCCTGGTGAAGGGCGCCTACAAGGAGCCCGCCTCCGTGGCGTACCAGGACAAGGCCGAGGTCGACACGGCGTACGTCCGCTGCCTGAAGATCCTCATGGCCGGCGGTGGCTATCCGATGATCGGCTCGCACGATCCGCGGATGGTCGCCATCGGCCAGGAGCTCGCCAGACGATACGGTCGCAAGCTCGACGAGTACGAATTCCAGATGCTGTACGGCATCCGGGAGGCCGAGCAGCAGCGCCTCGTCGCCGAGGGCCACCGGATGCGCGTCTATGTCCCGTACGGCACCGACTGGTACGGATACTTCATGCGCCGCCTCGCGGAGCGCCCGGCCAACCTCGCCTTCTTCCTCCGCTCGCTCGTCAGCCGCGGCTGAACCCTCTACCACCTAAGGAGATTCGGCACTCATGGACGCTGTGACCCAGGTCCCCGCGCCGGTCAACGAGCCGGTGCACACCTACGCGCCCGGTTCCGCCGAGCGCATCCGCCTCGAGGCCAAGCTCAAGGAGCTGGCCGAGAACCCCATCGACCTTCCGATGACCATCGGCGGCGTGCAGCGGATGGGCGGCGGCGAGCGTTTCGACGTCGTGCAGCCGCACAACCACAAGGCCGTCCTCGGTACGTACGGCAACGCCACCGCCCAGGACGCCCAGGACGCGATCGACGCCGCGCTCGCCGCTGCTCCGGCCTGGCGCGCGATGGCGTTCGACGACCGCGCCGCGATCATCCTGCGCGCCGCCGAGCTCCTGTCCACCACGTGGCGCGAGACGCTGGCCGCGTCCACCATGCTCGGCCAGTCGAAGACCGTTCAGCAGGCCGAGATCGACACCCCCTGCGAGCTCATCGACTTCTGGCGCTTCAACGTGCACTTCGCGCGCCAGATCCTCGCCGAGCAGCCGGTCGCCAACTCCACCGGCGTGTGGAACCGCAGCGACCACCGCCCGCTGGAGGGCTTCGTCTACGCGATCACGCCCTTCAACTTCACGGCGATCGCCGGCAACCTGCCGACCGCGCCCGCCCTGATGGGCAACGTGGTGGTCTGGAAGCCGTCCCCGACCCAGACGCACGCCGCGGTCCTGCTCATGCGGCTGCTCGAGGAGGCCGGCCTGCCCAAGGGCGTCATCAACCTCGTCACGGGTGACGGCCTGGCCGTCTCCGAGGTCGCCCTGGAGCACCCGGAGCTCGCCGGTATCCACTTCACCGGCTCGACGAAGACCTTCCAGTACCTCTGGAAGACCGTCGGCAACAACATCGACAAGTACAAGTCCTACCCGCGCCTCGTCGGCGAGACGGGCGGCAAGGACTTCGTCGTCGCGCACCCGTCCGCGGACCGCGCGATCCTGCAGACCGCCCTGACCCGCGGCTCGTTCGAGTTCCAGGGCCAGAAGTGCTCGGCGTCCTCGCGTGCCTACATCCCCGCCTCCATCTGGAACTCCGGCTTCAAGGAGGAGTTCGCGGCGGAGGTCGACGGCATCGCCATGGGTGACGTCACCGACCTGACACAGTTCATCGGCGCCGTCATCGACGAGCGCTCGTTCGCGAAGAACAAGGCCGCGATCGACCGCGCCGCCGAGGACCCCACCTGCACGATCGTCGCGGGCGGCACGTACGACGACTCGGTCGGCTACTTCGTGCGCCCCACCGTCATCGAGTGCACCGACCCGGAGAACGAGGTTTTCACGACCGAGTACTTCGGCCCGATCCTCGCGGTCCACGTCTACGAGGACGACCAGTTCGACGCGATGCTGGCCCAGATGGAGTCCGTCTCGGCGTACGCCCTGACCGGCGCCGTCATCGCGCAGGACCGCGCCGCGGCCGCCGACATGATGGAGAAGCTCCGCTTCGCCGCGGGCAACTTCTACATCAACGACAAGTCGACCGGTGCCGTTGTCGGCCAGCAGCCGTTCGGCGGCGGCCGCGCCTCGGGCACCAACGACAAGGCGGGCGCCGCGTCGAACCTGATGCGCTGGACCTCGACGCGCTCCATCAAGGAGACCCTGGTCCCGCCGACCGACTACCGCTACCCGCACATGGGCTGACGCCAGCCAGTCCCACCCCGGTGACCCCCGCCCCCGCTCCGGCCCCCCCACGCCGGACCGGGGGCGGTTCACGTCGGTGCGCCGTGGCGTCAGACCTTCCGCCAGCGGGCCATCGCGAACGAGAAGAGGCCGAACAGCGCCAGGCCCGCCGCGACCGCCACCAGCAGCCACGGGCCGACGGGCGTGTCCGCGAACGAGCGCAGCGTGTCGTCGATGCCTTTGGCCTTATCGGGTTCGTAGCTGACCGCCGCCTGGACCGCAAACCCGCCCACCGCCGCGAAGACGAGGCCGCGGGCGACGCCGCCCACCACACCCGTCACGTCCACCGCCTGCCGCGTCCGCCGCGACATCTCGCCCAGCTTCAGGTGCTCGTGGTACTTGCGCATGGCCGCCCGAACGCCGATCCAGACGCCCGCGATCGCGATGCCCAGTCCCGTGAGGCCCACCAGCCACTGACCGCCGGGCAGCTCCAGCGCCTTGGCCGTCACGTCCTGGGACTGCTGGTCGCTCGATCCGCTCCCCTGGTCGCCGGCGGCGAAGGCGAGTACGGAGTAGGACATCACGCCGTAGAGGATGAAGCGCCCCGCCGACAGCAGCCGCTTGCCCGGCTTGTGGCCGTCCGGGCCGGCCGCGCCGAACAGGGCCTCGGACAGCCGCCACAGCGCCATGCCGGCGAGTCCGATTCCCACGGCCCACAGGACGACCGATCCCATCGGCTTCCCGGATATCTCCGTGAGTGCGCCGCCCTTGTCCGCCTCCTTCCCGCCCTGCCCGAAGGCGATCTGCAGGGCGAGCAGGCCGACGAGGAGGTAGATCAGTCCGCGGGCGATGAAACCCAGGCGGGCTGCCGCTTCCATGGCGGAACTGTTGGCGGCCCGCCGGGCCGTAAGTGTGGTCATGGAGGGCGTGTGCCCCCGTCAGCCGGAGGCGAACTCCGCGAGCGTGCGCTCGTAGTGGCCGCCGAAGCCGATCCGGGTGAGGTGCTTGAAGCGGAACGCCGAAGGAGTCTGCGCCCAGCGCGCCTCGGGATCGACCTTCAGTACGCCGAAGCTCTTCGCGCGGTAGCCGACCGGGCGGCCGACCCAGCAGGAGTCGGGGGCGCGGTTCTCCTCGTGGAAGGCGTGCGCGGCCGGGGTCGGCGAGGCCGACCTGACGGCGGTCCGGGCGAGGCTCGAGGCGTCGGCTGCACCTGGGAGAGTGGGTGCATGACTGAGGCCGCACCTGCCGAGCCGCTGCGTACCGCCCATACCTACGAGCTGACCCCGGCCGCGCTCCAGGAGATCCGGGTCCTCCTGGACGCCGCGTTCGACGGCGACTTCAGTGACCAGGACTGGGACCACGGGCTGGGCGGTATCCACACGTTCGTACGGGACGCCCACGGCCTCGCCGCGCACGGGAGCGTGATCCAGCGCCGGTTGCTGCACAGGGGCCGGTCGTACCGCGTCGGCTATGTCGAGGCGGTCGCCGTGCGTGCCGACCGCCGTCGGCAGGGGCTGGGCACGCGGGTGATGGACGCGCTGGAGAAGGTGATCGACGGGGCGTACGCGCTGGGGGCGCTTTCCGCGTCCGACGACGGAGCCGCGCTCTACACGGCGCGTGGCTGGGCGCTGTGGTCCGGCCGGATCTCGGCGCTGGGGCCGGACGGCATCGTCCCGCTGCCGGCCGAGGAGGACTCCACGTACCTGCGTCCGGCAGCGGGCGGGCTGCTCCCGGACCCCGCCTCTGAGCTGCTCTTCGACTGGCGGGACGGGGATCTGCTGTAGGACGTGCGTCCTGCCGGTGTCCGCTCCTCGAAGCCGTGCACCGTCGCCCGGCGGCCGTACCGCCCGGGCCACGAGTTGACCGTCAGGACTCCTTGGCGCCTGTGAGGACGTCCCGCTTGACCGCGTACCAGCCCAGCAGGCCGCCGATCGGAGCGGCGACCGCGGCGCCGATCAGGATGGCCGTGACGTTCGCGCCCCGGCCGACGGCGTATGCCGTCAGCGCGGCGCACAGGACGACGGCCACCAGTGTGGCCACCAGCTGCTTGCGGTAGCCGCCGCTGAGGAAAAGCCGGCGGCCGGGTGCCTCGGGCGGGGTCTCGATCACGGCCGCCGGTCCCGCGCTCGCCGCCTTGGGCCGCTTGAAGTACTGGAAGTACAGCCACTGGCCGCAGACTTCCCAGCCTTCGGGCGCGAGGGCCTCCGTCATCGCGGTGCGGTCCTTGATCCCCGTGACTTCGCGCCTGTACTCCCAGCACATGGCGGCTTCCGGGTCGCGGCGGCTGACGAAGCGGCCGAGCCGGTCTATGCGTTCGACCTCCCAGCCCTGGTCCCCGTACGCGTTGAGGTGCTTGCGGTCCACATAGATGTCGGCGGTCCACTTCCACGTCTCCGCCTCGGCGACCGGTTCTCCGGCCGGCGCACCGCCGGCCAGCCTTGCGGCGAACTCCCCGGCCGGACCGAACTCCTCATGCGCGGCCGTCCCGGTCTCCGTGAGGTAGCCACGGAGATCGGCAAGGGTCGCCGACACGGCCGGCTCGGCCATACCGCCCTTCAGCAAAGCGGTGGCGAGTGCGTCGAAGTAGTCGGTGGTCTCGGTCATGACGGTCCCCCTGTGGTCAGCATGGATGTGACGGCCTTGTTGAACTCCAGCCAGGACGCGCCCTGTTCGGCCAGCGCCCGGTGCCCGGCGTCGGTCATCCGGTAATAGCGCCGTCCGGGGCCGCGCTCGGCGGCCCGGAACTCCCCGGCGACCAGTCCGGCTTCCTCGAGCCGGTTCAGGACGGGATAGAGCGTCCCGCCCTTGATCTCGCCGAGGCCGGCGGCGGCCAGCGACTTGGAGATCTCGTAGCCGTAACTCTCGCCTCCGGTGAGGCAGGAGAGGACGAGGAGGTCAAGGACGCCCTTGAGCCAGCTGGATCTGCGGTGTGCGGCCATGCCAGTATTCCAGCACTACCTAGTTAGGAATGCAACCTAGGTGGTGTTGGTGGCTATGGCCGTCTCAGATAGTAGGAAGTCCGAGTAATTGTAAAGACAGACAGCCTCCATTGACTTAGCGTTGTAGAAGCCGAACGTCTCGCTCGATCCAGCGAATGGCGGTCGTGAGTCCGTGCCCCCGAGCAGGCAACCCCTGCGGCACGCTCCCCGCCCCTTCCGGCGCCTCGAAATCATCCTCGTGATCTCAAGGAGTCGATCACCATGCCCGAGACGACCGTCCGCCGCGTCCGCCACACGCCCCGTACGAGCGAGACCGAGCGCAAGAACGCCGCCGCCGCCCTGCAGCGGGCCCTCGACCGCAGGGACAACGGCGGCTCGACCGGTCACTGACCGCCCTCGACGGAGCTTCCGCCGACGGTCACGTCCGAATGGCGGACGGCTGATGTCATTCACTGGGACGCGGAGTTAGGGTGCCGACATGTCTCGCAGCCTCAATCTCGCAGTGATCCCCGGTGACGGCATCGGCCAGGAAGTCGTGGCTCAGGGCCTGAAGGTCCTTGCCGCGGCGCTCCCGCAGGATGTGAAGCTGGAGACCAAGGAGTACGACCTCGGCGCCCGGCGCTGGCACCGCACCGGGGAGACTCTCCCGGACGCGGAGCTCGACGCCCTCAAGCAGCACGACGCGATCCTGCTCGGCGCGATCGGTGACCCCTCTGTCCCGTCCGGCGTCCTCGAGCGCGGGCTGCTGCTGAAGCTGCGGTTCGCCTTCGACCACTTCATCAACCTGCGCCCGTCGAAGCTGTTCCCCGGCACGGCGACCCCGCTGGCCGGCCGCCACGACATCGACTTCGTCGTCGTCCGTGAGGGCACCGAGGGCCCGTACACCGGCAACGGCGGCTCGCTGCGCACCGGCACCCCCGCCGAGGTCGCCACCGAGGTCAGCGTTAACACCGCCTACGGCGTGGAGCGGGTCGTCCGCGACGCGTACGAGCGCGCCAACGCCCGCTCCCGAAAGAAGCTGACGCTCGTCCACAAGAACAACGTGCTCGTGTACGCGGGCCACCTGTGGAAGAACATCTTCGACCGGGTCGGCCGGGAGTACCCCGAGGTCACCACCGATTACCTGCACGTCGACGCCGCGACGATCTTCTTCGTCACCCAGCCCGAGCGCTTCGACGTCATCGTCACCGACAACCTCTTCGGCGACATCCTCACCGACCTCGCCGCCGCCGTCACCGGTGGCATCGGGCTCGCGGCCTCCGGGAACATCAACCCGACGGGCGCCTTCCCGTCGATGTTCGAGCCCGTTCACGGCTCCGCGCCCGACATCGCGGGCCAGGGCAAGGCCGACCCCACCGCGACCGTGCTGTCCGTCGCGCTCCTGCTGCGGCACCTCGGTTACGGTACCGAGGCGGCCCGGATCGAGGAAGCGGTCGCCGCGGACCTCGCCGAGCGCCGGGGATCCCGTACGACCGACGAGATCGGCGACGCGCTCGCGGTACGCGTAGCGAGCTGACCCGCGCGAACGTCTCTCAGCCGCCGGGTCGACGACCCGGCGGCTGTGCTTTGCGGCCCCCGGGTGCCACCATCATCCTCTGGGCCGCGGATTCACGCCGTTTCGTCCGAGGCTCCACAAGCGTGATAATCGAACGTGGGGCCGCGGCATGCGGGAGAAAAGCTCGGACGTCCTAGGAGGCGTGAGCGCGGTCCGTCACACACAACCGGTGAAGGACAAGCACTCATGACGACGCCCACGATCGAGCTCAAGCCCTCCTCGAACCCGCTGTCCGACGCGGAGCGCGAGGCGATCCTGGTCAGCCCCGGATTCGGCCGCCACTTCACCGACCACATGGTCACGGTCAAGTGGACGGAGGGCCGCGGGTGGCACGACGCTCAGCTCGTCCCGTACGCGCCGCTCTCCATCGACCCGGCGAACATGACACTGCACTACGCGCAGACGATCTTCGAGGGGCTGAAGGCCTACCGCCAGCCCGACGGCACGGTGGCGACCTTCCGGCCGGAGGCGAACGCGGAGCGCTTCCAGCGGTCGGCCCGCCGGCTCGCCATGCCCGAGCTTCCCGTGGACCTCTTCATCGAGTCATGTGACGCGCTCGTCAACCAGGACAAGGCGTGGGTCCCCAGTTCGGGTGAAGCGTCGCTGTACCTGCGCCCCTTCATGTTCGCGAGCGAGGTCGGCCTCGGTGTGAAGCCGGCCAATGAGTACCTCTTCATCGTGATCGCCTCGCCGGCCGGTGCGTACTTCCCGGGCGGCGTCAAGCCGGTCTCCGTGTGGCTCTCGGAGGAGTACGTCCGCGCGGTCAAGGGCGGCACGGGCGCGGCGAAGACCGGCGGCAACTACGCCGCTTCGCTGGTGGCCCAGGCGCAGGCGGCCGAGCACGGCTGCGACCAGGTGGTGTGGCTGGACGCCGTCGAGCACCGCTGGATCGAGGAAATGGGCGGCATGAACCTGTACTTCGTGTACGGCGACAAGATCGTCACCCCCGAACTGACCGGGTCACTGCTTCCCGGTATCACCCGGGACTCCCTCCTCAAGATCGCCACGGACCTCGGTTACGAGGCGGTCGAGGGCCGGATCTCCACGGAGGACTGGAAGCGCGACAACGAGAACGGCACCCTTACCGAGGTCTTCGCCTGCGGCACCGCCGCGGTCATCACCCCGGTCGGCTCGGTGAAGTCCGCCCGTGCGAACTGGATCCAGGCGGACGGGAAGCCCGGCAAGGTGACGATGGAGCTCCGCAAGGCGCTGCTGGACCTCCAGACGGGCGCGGCCGAGGACACCCACGGCTGGATGCACAAGCTCGGCTGAGCACCCCCAGGCACGCCACACCCGAGGCACGCACACCCAAGGCACGCAGGCAGGCCCGCTCCCGGTTCATTCCGGGGGCGGGCCTGCGGCGCAGTTGGCGCCCGCGCCGTCCAACATTCGTCATGCGGACACCTCGGCGCGGGCCGGCTCCGAAGGTGCCGGCGCCGGTGCCGGCGACCGGAGGGTCAGCGCTGCGCAGGCCAGACCGCCCGCGGTTCCGGAGAGTACGAAGCTGCAGTCCACGCCGCCGGTCAGGGCCAGCAGCGGCCCTTGGTACAGCGGAGTCGAGACCGCGGCCAGCCCGACCGCCGCGCCCACGGTCCAGGACGCGGTGGCGGAGAGGTTCCAGCCCGCGCGGAACCAGTAGACGCCGCCCTTCGCGCGGCGGTTGTAAACCTGGAGAGCCTCCGCGTCGTACGTGCCGGCGCGGCGGACGTAACCGATCAGCGTGATCACCGCCCACGGGGTGCCGATCGCGGTCAGCAGAAGCACGAACGACGTCATCGCGGACCGCGCGTCCCACAGGAAGTGCCCGAGGAAGACGAACACCGTCGCGACCGCTGCGACGACAGGGGTCGCCCGGGCCCGCGTGGCGCGGGGCGGGATCGCGTCCAGGCCGAGGCTCATGGAGTACACCATCAGGCCAGCGTTGCCCACCGAGCCGGCCGACGCGGTGAGCACCAGCGGGAGCAGGTACCAGCCGGGGGCGGCGTCGACCAGCGGGCCGGCGTAGTCGGTGACCGCGCCCGCCGCCAGGGCGGTGAAGGTGCCGAAGAGCTGGGGGATAAGCAGACCGAGGAACAGGCCGAGGCATGTCGCGGGCAGGACCGTGCCCGAGCTGTGGCGGCGGGGCGAGAGGTAGCGGGTGTAGTCGCCGAGCAAGGTGATGAAGGCGATGGGGCCGCTAAGGCCGGCGGCGACGGCGGACAGCAGCCAGGTCGGCCAGAAGCCACCGAGGAGGTACGGCGTGTCCGCGGGCGGAGCCGTGGTGAAGCCGCCGGAGTACGCGAGTACGCCGAGGAGCAGCAGGACCGTCGTACCGATGGCGAGCACCCGGCTGAGCCTGAGCAGCAGGCGGTAGCCGTACACCGCGGCGAAGGCGGTACACGCGGCGAGCAGGGTGTAGACGAGCACGACGGCCGGGGCGTCGGTGCAGGTGCCGACGAGGCGGGCCGGCGTGCCGACGATGACGTCGCCGCCGATCCACAGCGTCAGGGCGGTGTACCCGAGGGAGCAGCAGGCCGACCACCGACCCGATGAGCCGGCCACGTACGCCGAACTGTGCGCCGCTGGAGGTGGAGAGGTTGGTGCCGGTACGCAGCGAGACCAGCGTGAGCGGGGCGGTCAGCAGGGTGCTGACGACCGTGCCCGCGACGACGGAGGTCACGGCGGGCCACAGACCCAGCCCGAAGGAGACCGGCAGCCAGCCGAAGACGATCACGCCGAGGCACAGGTTCGAGCCGAGGAGGGTCGAGACGAGGTCCCGCGGTCCGCCCAGGTCGGTTTGAGTAACGTTCAATGTCATCCATGGCAGGGCAGCAGGTCAATGTTTACGTGAGATTGGTTAGGGGATTAGAGTGATGCTCTAAATTCCCAGGGAGGTGGAACGGCGTGCGGCTGACCCCTACGGAGCGCGACCGGCTTCTGCTGTACGGAGCCGCGGAACTGGCGCGGGCGCGCCGGGCCCGCGGACTGAGGCTCAATGTGCCGGAGGCCACCGCGCTGATCGCCGACACCGTCTGTGAGGCCGCCCGTGACGGGCGCCGCCTGGCGGAGGCGATCGAGGAGGCGCGCAATGTCCTCGGCCCCGACGACGTCCTGCCGGGCGTCGCGGACGTGGTCACCGAGGTCCATGTGGAGGCCGTCTTCGACGACGGCTCACGGCTCGCGGTCGTCTCGGCACCCATCCGGGGCGGCGGCCTGGGTGACGACGCCCCGGGAGCGGTGCTGCCCGCTCCCCAGACGCCCGAGCCCGAGCCCGAGCCGGTGCTGCGTCTGACCGTACGGAACACCGCGGCCGTGCCGGTGAGCGTGACCTCGCACTTCCACTTCTTCGAGGCCAATCCGCGGCTGGACTTCGACCGGTCGGCGGCCTACGGCATGCGGCTGAACGTGCCCGCCGGGGCCTCGTTCCGCTTCGACCCGGGCAGGGCGGCCGAGGTCGGCCTCGTCCCGATCGGGGGCGCCCGGATCGCGATCGGCTTCGCCGGTCTGGTCGACGGGGAGCTGGACGCGCCCGGCGCGAAGGAAGAAGCCCTGCGCAGGGCCGTGGCTTGCGGATACCTGGGAGCTGAACGATGAGCAGGCAGAGCAACCGCAGCCATCACGACGAGCGTCCCGCCGGGAGCATCGATCCGTACGAGTACGCCGCCGTGCACGGGCCGCGCGCCGGGGACCGGGTCAGGCTGGGAGACTCCGGGCTGACCGTCCGGGTCGAGTCCGACGCCCAGAAGCCCGGTGACGAGTTCCTGGCCGGCTTCGGCAAGACCGCCCGCGACGGACTGCATCTGAAGGCAGCCGCCGTCCGGGACACCTGCGACGTGGTCATCAGCAACGTGCTGGTCATCGACGCCGTGCAGGGCATCCGGAAGGTCTCGATCGGCATCCGGGAAGGACGGATCCACGCCATTGGGCGGGCCGGCAACCCGGACACCCTCGACGGCGTGGACGTCGTCGTCGGCACGGGCACGAGCATCGTCTCCGGCGAGGGCCTGATCGCCACCGCAGGTGCCGTCGACACCCATGTCCACCTGCTCTCGCCGCGCATCATGGAGGCCTCGCTCGCCTCGGGCGTCACCACGGTCATCGGCCAGGAGTTCGGCCCGGTCTGGGGCGTCGGCGTCAACTCGCCATGGGCGCTGCGGCACGCCTTCAACGCATTCGACGCCTGGCCGGTCAACATCGGCTTCCTGGCGCGCGGTTCGTCCTCGGACGCGGCCCCGCTGGTCGAGGCGCTCGCCGAGGGCGGGGCGTCCGGCTTCAAGGTCCACGAGGACATGGGTGCGCACACCCGCGCCCTGGACACCGCGCTGCGGGTCGCCGAGGAGCACGACGTCCAGGTCGCGCTGCACAGCGACGGCCTGAACGAATGCCTCTCCGTCGAGGACACGCTGAAGGTTCTCGAAGGCCGGACCATCCACGCCTTCCACATCGAGGGCTGCGGCGGCGGACACGTCCCCAACGTCCTGAAGATGGCGGGTGTCCCGAACGTCATCGGTTCCTCCACCAACCCCACCCTCCCCTTCGGCCGGGACGCGGTCGCCGAGCACTACGGAATGATCGTCTCCGTCCACGACCTCAAGCCGGACCTCCCGGGCGACGCCGCCATGGCGCGCGACCGGATCCGGGCAGGGACGATGGGCGCCGAGGACGTCCTGCACGACCTGGGCGCGATCGGCATCACCTCCTCCGATGCCCAGGGCATGGGGCGCGCGGGTGAGACCGTGCGCCGGACCTTCGCGATGGCCGGGAAGATGAAGGCCGAGCTGGGGCCGATGGAGGGCGACGGACCGGCCGACGACAACGGGCGCGTGCTGCGCTACATCGCCAAGCTGACCATCAACCCGGCGATCGCCCACGGCCTCGCGCACGAGATCGGCTCCATCGAGGTGGGCAAGCTCGCCGACATCGTGCTGTGGCGACCGCAGTTCTTCGGCGCCAAACCGCAGCTCGTGCTGAAGTCGGGCTTCCCGGCGTACGGAGTGACGGGCGACCCGAACGCGGCCACCGACACCTGCGAGCCGCTCGTCCTGGGCCCGCAGTTCGGCTCGTACGGCGCTACCGCCGCCGACATCTCCGTCGCCTTCGTCTCGGGCGCGGCGGCCGCGCTCGAGTCGGACCTGATGCCGACCAAGCGGCGTCGGGTGGCCGTACGCGGCACCCGCGGCATCGGACCGGCCGACCTGGTCCTCAACTCCCGGATCGGAGCGGTGGGGGTCGACGGCCACAGCGGACTGGTCACCCTCGACGGCGACCCGGTCCGCTCCGAACCCGCCGACACCGTCTCCCTCAACCGCCTCTACTTCCTCTGACCCCCGCCCCGGACAGCGACAAGGACCGCCCCATGAGCACTCCCTCCGCCGACGGCTTCCGAATGCCCCCCGAGTGGGCTCCGCACGAGCGCACCTGGATGGCCTGGCCCGGCCCCAACCCGACCTTCACCAATGACGACGAGCTGGCCGGGGCCCGGCACGCCTGGGCGGCCGTCGCCCGCGCCGTCCGGCTCTTCGAGCCGGTCACCGTCGTCGTCGGCCCGGGCCAGACCGAGGGCGCGGGTGCACTCCTGGGCCCGGACATCGAGCTGGTCGAGCGTGAGCTCGACGACGCGTGGATGCGGGACATCGGCCCGACCTTCGTCACCGACGGGCAGGGCCGGCTGGCCGCCGTCGACTGGACCTTCAACGGCTGGGGCGCCCAGGAATGGGCCCGCTGGGAACACGACTCCAAGATCGCCCGGTCTGTCTCCGATCTGACGGGCGCGCGTACGTACAGCACCCCCCTGGTCAACGAGGGCGGCGCCATCCACACCGACGGCGAGGGCACGGTGCTGCTGACGGACACCGTCCAGCTCGGCGCCGGCCGCAACCCGGACTGGACCCGCGCGCAGGTCGAGGCCGAGATCCACGCGCACCTCGGCACCGAGAAGGCGATCTGGCTGCCGCACGGACTGGCCGGCGACTACGGCACGTACGGCACACAGGGCCACGTCGACATCGTCGCGGCCTTCGCCAAGCCGGGGGTCGTGGTCGTGCACAGCCAGCAGGACCCCGCACACCCCGACTACGAGCGGTCCAAGGAGTACGCGGCCCTGCTGCGCACCGCGACCGACGCCAAGGGGCGCCTGCTGGAGGTCGTGGAGATACCGGCGCCGACGGTGCT
Source organism: Streptomyces sp. NPDC051219 (assembly GCF_040682335.1). Taxonomy (NCBI): domain Bacteria; kingdom Bacillati; phylum Actinomycetota; class Actinomycetes; order Kitasatosporales; family Streptomycetaceae; genus Streptomyces; species Streptomyces sp. NPDC051219. Next base: position 12,411 of record NZ_JBFBAS010000021.1, on the reverse strand, counting down.
GAAGGACGAGGACGGCGAGTGGGCCGACTACTCGTACATCAACCACTACCTGTGCAACGGCGGCGTGGTTCTCTGCTCCTTCGACGACCCGCGGGACGAGATCGCCGCCGGGATCTTCCGACGTCTGTTCCCCGAGCGGACCGTGACGCTGGTTGACGCCCGTACGATCTTTGCCGGGGGCGGTGGCATCCACTGCGTCACCCAGCAGCAGCCGAAGGTGTGACCGAGGGAGCAGAGATGACGGCGGGCCCGGCGCGCGCGCGGAGGAACGCGCCGCCGCGCGAGCAAGTGCTGGCCGCCGCCATGGCCACCATCGCCGAACGCGGCCTGGACGGGCTCACCATGGCCGGTCTGGGCCGCGAGGTCGGGATGAGCAGCGGTCATCTCCTCTATTACTTCCGCTCCAAGGACGAACTGCTGCTGCAGACCCTGGAATGGAGCGAGTCCCAGCTCGGAGCGGAGCGGCGGGCCCTGCTGTCCCGGCCGGACACGGTTCGCGAGCGGCTGGACGCGTACGTCGACCTGTACGTGCCCGACGGCCACCGCGATCCGCACTGGACGCTCTGGCTGGAGGTCTGGAACCGTTCCCAGAACGCCGACGCCGACGCCCGCGCCCGTCAGGCCGCGATCGAGGGCGCCTGGCACCGCGATCTGGTCGCCCTGCTCGCGGAAGGCGTCTCGCGCGGGGAGTTCCGCAGAGTGGACGCCGAGCGCTTCGCGGCGCGGATGCGGGCACTCCTCGACGGCTTCAGCATCCATGTGGCGATCGGCCTGCCGGGCCTGGACCGCGAGCACATCCTGGCGCACGTGCGGGAGTTCCTCGACGACTCCCTCGCCGGAGGCGGCTCCGGGGGCCACGACGCACGCAAGTAGTCTCGATCTTGCCTCATGCATCTTGTCTGGCTTCGGGGGCCTCCGGCACGGTTGCGGACCTGGGACGAGAGGACAGGGGAAACGACCGCCGGGGCCGGCAGAAGGTGGGCGCGCCGCCGCGTCACGCGGCGGCGCCCACCCTCTGTCCACCGATGACCGCATCGTGAGACCCGGCTCCGCCGCGCCGCAGGGGTGTGACAGACTGCCCGCGTGCTTGCGTTCGCAATGATTATGGGAAGCAGCGCGCCGGTCCGCAGTGGCCGCTGACCCGTGGACGACCCCCCGCGGCAGTGGACATCGTGCCCCAGACCCGCGCGCAGACCTCTCGCACCCGCGAGAGGTTTTTTCGTTTTCCGGACCTCATCCCGGCCGGAGGCGGCAGGCGCGCGATGATGGGGGCAAGTGGAGCCAGCTACTTACGGAGCCACTCATCCGACAGGAGTCAGGATCAGCATGACGACGACAGAGGCCACCGCCACCGACGATGGGTTCCATGTCTTCGACACCACGCTGCGCGACGGCGCCCAGCGTGAAGGGATCAACCTCACCGTCGCTGACAAGCTGACGATCGCACGGCATCTGGACGACTTCGGCGTGGGGTTCATCGAGGGCGGCTGGCCCGGCGCCAACCCGCGCGACACCGAGTTCTTCGCCCGCGCGCAGGCCGAGATCGACTTCAAGCACGCCCAGCTGGTCGCCTTCGGCGCCACCCGCCGCCCCGGCGGCAATGCCGCCGAGGACCCCCAGGTCAGGGCGCTCCTCGAGTCCGGCGCACCGGTGATCACGCTGGTCGCCAAGTCCCACGACCGCCACGTCGAACTCGCGCTCCGCACCACCCTCGACGAGAACCTGGAGATGGTCCGCGACACCGTCTCCTACCTGCGCGAGCAGGGCCGCCGGGTGTTCGTCGACTGCGAGCACTTCTTCGACGGGTACCGCGCCAACGCCGAGTACGCCAAGTCCGTCGTACGCGCCGCCTCCGAGGCCGGCGCCGACGTCGTCATCCTCTGCGACACCAACGGCGGCATGCTGCCCGCCCAGGTGCAGGCCGTCGTCTCCACCGTCCTCGCCGACACCGGCGCGCGCCTGGGCATCCACGCCCAGGACGACACCGGCTGCGCCGTCGCCAACACCCTCGCGGCCGTGGACGCGGGCGCGACTCACGTGCAGTGCACGGCCAACGGATACGGCGAGCGGGTCGGCAACGCCAATCTCTTTCCCGTCGTCGCCGCGCTCGAGATCAAGTACGGCAAGCGCGTGCTGCCCGAGGGCGCGCTCGCCGAGATGACCCGCATTTCGCACGCCATCGCGGAGGTCGTCAACCTGACGCCCTCCACGCACCAGCCGTACGTGGGTGTTTCCGCCTTCGCCCACAAGGCGGGCCTGCACGCCTCCGCGATCAAGGTGGATCCCGACCTCTACCAGCACATCGACCCCGAGCGCGTCGGCAACACCATGCGGATGCTCGTCTCCGACATGGCCGGCCGCGCCTCGATCGAACTCAAGGGCAAAGAACTGGGCGTCGACCTCGGCGGCGATCGCGAGCTGGTGGGCCGGGTCGTGGAGCGGGTCAAGGAGCGCGAGCTCAAGGGCTACACGTACGAGGCCGCCGACGCCTCCTTCGAACTGCTGCTGCGCGAGGAGCTCGAGGGCCGCGCCCGCCGCTACTTCCGCACCGAGTCCTGGCGCGCCATCACAGAGGACCGCCCCGACGGCTCGCACGCCAACGAGGCCACCGTGAAGCTGTGGGCCAAGGGCGAGCGAATCGTCGCCACCGCCGAGGGAAACGGTCCGGTCAACGCGTTGGACCGGGCGCTGCGGGTCGGGCTCGAGCCGTTCTATCCGCAGCTCGCCAAGTTCGAGCTGGTCGACTACAAGGTCCGCATCCTGGAGGGCAAGCACGGTACGCAGTCCACGACCCGGGTGCTGATCGCCACGGGTGACGGCCGTGTCGAGTGGTCGACGGTCGGCGTCGCGGACAACGTCATTGCGGCATCCTGGCAGGCGCTGGAGGACGCGTACACGTACGGCCTGCTCCGCGCCGGGGTCGAGCCCGCCGAGTAACTCCGGCCGGGCGGCCTGATCCGCATTACCCGGCATGTCCGAAAAGGATGCCTTTCGGGTAGCGTCGAAGTATGAAGACCAGGGTGTTTTCCGCACTGTCCGGTCTGCTGCTCGCGCTCTCGGCGGCCGTCTTCGTGGCGGCCCCGGGAGCGCAGGCGGCCACCGGTCCCGAGACGGTGGCCGAGGCCCTCAAGGACGGCCCGGTGTACGTCGACCCGCGGGCTTCGGCCCAGCTGTCCCAGGCCGATGCCGACGCCCTGGCGAAGAAGATCGAGAAGGCGGACAAGCCGGTCTTCGTCGCCGTGCTGCCCGAGAGTGCCGAATTCCCGGCGGACAGCGTGCTGCGCACCCTGCGCACCGAGACCGGCATCACCGGCCTGTACGCCGTGCGGCTCGGCGACGGCTTCGATGCCGGGGCCGACCGCAGTGTGATGTCCGGCCAGGCCGTCCGCAATGTCACCGACGCCGTGAAGGCGACCGGCTCGGTCGACGCCGAAACGCAGTTGAACAACTTCGTCGACCAGGCGCTGCCGCAGACCCGCGGTTCGGCACCGGCGTCATGGGACACCGCCTCCCAGGAAGGCGCCTCGACGACGACCCTGATCGCGGCCGGCGTGATCGCTGTGGCGGGCGGCGCGGGCGCGTACACCATCGTCCGCCGCAACCGCGCGAAGATGGCGGAACGGGAACGCGAAGCCCTCGACAAGCTGCGGGTCGTGGTCGACGAGGACATCACCGCCTTCGGCGAGGAACTCGACCGGCTCGACTTCCACCCCGGTGAGCCGGGCGCCGATGACGCGATGCGCAAGGACTACGAGCACGGCCTCGACTCGTACGAGAAGGCGAAGTCGGTCATGGCGTCGGCCCGGCGGCCGGACGACGTACGCGGGGTGACCGAAGCCCTGGAGGGCGGCCGCTTCTCCCTGGCCTCACTCGCGGCCCGCCGCGAGGGCGCTCCGGTACCCGAGCGCCGTGCCCCCTGCTTCTTCGACCCGCGCCACGGTCCCTCGGCCGAGGACGCGACTTGGGCTCCGGCCGGCGGTACGGCACGTACGGTCCCGGTCTGCGCGGCGGACGCGGTGCGGCTGCGTGAAGGCCACGACCCGATGACCCGCACGGTCGAGACGGCCGACGGCCGCCGCCCGTACTGGGAGGCGGGCCCTGCCTACGGACCCTGGGCCGGCGGCTACTTCGGCGGCGGCATCCTGCCCGGCCTGCTGGTGGGCACGACGCTGGGCTCGTTGATGTCGAGCCCGGCGTACGCGTCGGACTACGGCGCCGGATACGAGGGCGGCGACTACTCCGGCGGCGACTTCAACGGGTCGGACTTCGGCGGCGACTTCGGAGGCGGCGGCGGGTTCGACGCGGGCGGCGGGTTCTAGGCCTGGAGACTGCCGAGGCCCGGCCGAGGCGCTTTGACGGGCGAATGGCGCAGTGGAACCTGCTTTTGCTACGCAAAGTGGGCGACTTGTGATGGTAAGTGATTGATCGTGATCGTTAGGGTGTGTTTGTCTCCGGAGCATGCCAACCAGAATCAGGCTTCTCGCCCTCGCGACGGCCGTCACCGCTGCCCTGGTGGCGGCCGGTCCGCTGTCCGCCTCCGCTCAGTCCGCTCCTACCGCACCGGCGGCGAGCGGCCGTTCCGTCCCCGCCCCGCTGCACCGCTCCGCCAACGCCCTGCCCGGCCGCTACATCGTGACCCTCAGCGAGAACGCCGACCCGGCGGAGATGGTGGGCCGGCTCGGTGTGAAGTCGCAGTTCATGTACAAGTCGGTGGTGCGCGGCTTCGCCGCCGCGCTCACCCCGGTGCAGCTGCACAACGTGCGGTGGACGGCCGGAGTCGAAGCCGTCGAGGAGGACGCCGAGGTCTTCGCGCCAAAGCCGGCCGACGCGATTCGTGTACCGGCCGCTTCATGGGGTCTGGACCGGATCGACCAGCGCAGCCTGCCCCTCAACGGCGAGTACAACGCGACCGCCACCGGCCGCGGTGCCACCGCGTACATCCTCGACACGGGGATCGACTACGCCCACAGCGAGTTCGGCGGGCGTGCCGTTTTCGGCTATGACGCCATCGGGGACGGGCGGAACGGCGAGGACTGCCAAGGCCACGGCACGCATGTCGCGGGCACGGTCGGGGGTGCGACCTACGGTGTGGCGCCTGAGGCCACGCTGGTGAGCGTCCGGGTCCTCAACTGCCAGGGCTCGGGCAGCCTGTCGGGGGTCATCGCCGGATTCGACTGGGTGGCCGACAACGCGGTACAGCCGTCCGTGCTCAACGCCTCTCTCGGCGGCCCGCAGTCCACCGCGGTGAACAACGCCGCCAACGCCGTCTCCGACAGGGGTGTCCTGCCCGTCGTCGCGGCGGGCAACGAGTCCGCGGACGCCTGCAACGTCTCACCGGCATCCGCGTCGCGTGTGGTCACGGTCGGCGCGAGCGACTCCGCGGACCGGCAGGCCGGCTTCTCCAACTTCGGTGAGTGTCTGTCGCTCTACGCCCCGGGCATCTCGATCGTCTCGGCCCGGCGCGGCGGCGGCAGCGTCGCTATGGACGGTACTTCCATGGCCTCGCCCCACGTGGCCGGGACCGCGCTGCTCTACAAGGCGGCCAACCCGACGGCCGCCCCGGCGACGGTGGCGAGCTGGCTCGTCGCTCAGTCGACGAAGAGCGCCCTGTCCAGCCTCGGCCAGGGCTCCCCGAACAACCTCCTCTACACCGGCGGACTCTGACCGCCCGCCGCTCTCGAGCCACGCAACCGCCCGCCGGTCCCCCTCAGGGGACGGCGGGCGGTTGCGTGAGCCGGCCTGCGGGCCTTACGCCTGAGGTGCGGCCTTGATCGCGGAGATGTCGAACGCCAGCCTGATCTTGTCGCTGACCATCACGCCACCCGTCTCCAGCGCCGCGTTCCACGTGAGGCCCCAGTCCGAGCGCAGAATCTCGGCGCTGCCCTCGAAACCGACACGCTCGTTGCCGTAGACGTCCGTCGCCGAGCCGTTGAAGTCGAGGTCGATCGACAGCGGGCGCGTCACGTCCTTGATCGTGAGGTCGCCGCTGATCCGGTACTTGTCGCCGCCCAGCTGCTCGGCCGCGACCGACCGGAACGTCATCAGGGGGAACTGCTCGGCGTCGAAGAAGTCCCCGCTGCGCAGGTGGCCGTCCCGATCCGCGATGCCCGTGTCGACGGAGGCGATCCGGACCTCGATGGAGGCCGCCGAGCGGGACGGCTCGGAGCCGTTCAGGCTCAGTGTGCCCTCGAAGTCGCCGAAGCTGCCTCGCACGTTCGTGACCATGGCGTGGCGCACGGTGAAGCCGATGCTGGAGTGAGCCGGGTCGATCGTGTACTCGCCCGTCAGTGCGGCCAGCGCCGGGTCCACCTCGAGGGTGGCAGTGGCGGCCGGGGTGGCGGGGTTGGACTTGCGGTTGAACAGAGCCATGGCTCCTCCTCGGGTGCGGTCTGCTTCTTGGACAAAGGTTGTTTAACCTTCAACGAGAACGAATGTAAACCCATGTCGTTCAAATTTCAAATAACTGATCCGTGACGCCCTCTTCCGGACGCGCGTAGACATCGGGCACCATCGCTCTGCTCCACCTGCACAGCCGTCCCACCCGACAGCGCGGCCCACACCGGTCACAGCCGGTCATCAGCAGGAGGAATCCCCGTGAGAATCCGCTCCGTCCTCAGCGCACTCGCACTCGTCCTCGGCGCGCTCTTCGCGCCCGGCTTCGGCGTCTTCAGCAGCGCGACCGACGCCCACGCCGTCACCAAGATCAGCCATGCCACCGCCACCTCGATGTTCCGCTCCTCCGGGATCACGTGGTCGTCGTCCGGCGGTTGCTCGAACCGCAACGATCCGACCTGTACGTCCTTCGAGCAGCTCAACCTCGCGAGCGCCAAGGGCGCCCAGACCCTCAAGAGCGCCAGCGGCTGCGCCCTCAACATCACCGGTGGTACCGAGACCGGGCACGCCGGCGGCACGTACTCGCACTGGAACGGCTACAAGCTCGACTACAGCAAGTACACGTGTGTCGGGAACTACATCAAGAACACCTTCACCTACATCGGCGCGCGTCCCGGCGACGGCGCCCCGCAGTGGCGGTCCGGCTCCGGCAACATCTATGCGGACGAGGGCAACCACTGGGACGTGACGTACTACAACTGCGGTGGGTGCTAGCAGGTCCATGCCAGGCCTTGTCCGGGCGACCTGAACAGACAGGATCGCCCGGACAAGGGCCCGGCTAGAACCGCGGGGAGGCGGGTGCCGGTCCCAGGGTCGTCGTGCCCGGAGCGGCTCGGTGGCCCAGCCCTGTGCGGTACGCGTCGAGCGCGGCCTCGGTGCGGCCCGCACGGCGCAGCAGGTCGCCCAGCAGCCGGCAGAGGTCGGCCACGTCGCCCGTCGCCCCGCTCCGTTCCAGCAGGCCGAGCGCCAGGACGTAGTGCTCTTCGGCGGACTCGGTCTCCCCCCTGTCCTCCGCGATCAGGCCGAGCAGCCGGTGCGCCCCGCCCGCGTGCACGGCCCCGTGCCGGTCGCCCAGATCGAGCAGGGCCGAGAGGAGCGCGGTCGCCTCTTCGTGCCGGCCGAGGCGGCGCAGGACATCCGCGAGCTCGACCTCGACCTGGGCGGTGTAGAGCGCGGCGCGCTTTGCCGCCAGCATGTCCCGGGCGGTATGCAACTCCTGCTCAGCCGAAGCGAGTTCGCCGTTCTGGGCGTGGACGTAGCCGCGCATCCAGTGGCAGTGCGCGAGATCCGTGTTCAGCCGCAGCTGCCGGTAGATCGTCTGGGCCTTGGCCAGCGACGCGTCCGCGTCCGCCGTGCGCCCCTCCGCGAGGAACGTACGGGCCACTTGCCGGTGCATGCCCGCCACCAGCGCCGGGTCGCTGACCCGGGGTGCCAGGGCGAGTGCGAGCTCGGCCGCGTGCGCCGCCCTGGCGTGGGCGCCCATGTCGATGTACGGACCGATGACTGCGGCGTACAGCAGGACCAGCGCCTCCGGGTCCGCCAGCCCGCTCGCGCCGAGTTCGTCGATGGTGGACTCGAGCAGGTAACAGGCGTACCGCAGCTCCCCGGCGAGGAGGTGCGCGATGGCGCGCCCGCGGATCGCCCGGGCTCGGCGGGGGAGCGGTTCGCCGGACAGGAGACGCTCCGCCGTCTCGAAGTGCCGGCCCGCGTCGGCGAGTTCGCCGGCCTCCAGCGCGCAGTCACCCAGTCCGAGCAGCGCCTCTGACTGCTCGGGTGCGAGGTCGAGGTGTTCCGCGTCGGTGAGCAGCCGGCGGTAGCGGACGGCCGCCTCGTCGGCTGCGCCGGTGGCGAGCATCTGCTGGGCGTCGGTGAGTCCGAGTCGTAGTTCGGTGGCCAGGTGCGCGGGGCGTCCCGTTGCCAGTTCCTCGTACGACGTGCCGAGGCGTTCGGCCAGGAAGCGCAGGGCGGTCTCGGAGGGCCGCACCTTGCCGGACTCCAGAGTCGACACATACGCGGAGGTGTACGAGGGCTCCGCCAACTGCCGCTGGGTCAGGCCACGTTCGGTACGCAGTCGCTGCACCCGGCGGCCGATCTCGGCCGGTTCGTCCATGAAGACCCCCTCGCTGCTCCAACTCCCCAGTATTCAGGGGCAACTGCCCATTGCGCACGTCCCGCGCACGGCCCTAATTTAAGCAACTCGTTCATCGCGCTTATTCAAGCACTTAACTTCCGTACAGGGGGAGGACTCGTGCGCTCAGCCCTGCGCAGAGCCGTGGTGGCGGCCGGTGTCGCCGCGGCCGTGACCGCCGCACTGGCCGCCGGACCCGGGACCGCAGCCGCCGACCCGGCTCCGCCGGCCGGGGCGGACCAGGCCGGGGCGGACCAGGCCGGGGCGAAGACGGTGGAGGTCGAGATACCCGGGCCGGAACGCGGCGGAGCGGCCGGATCCGGCCATGCCCGGGTCCCGGCCGACGGCCGGGACCGGCCCGCGACCAGGCTGTCCGCCCGCGAGGCGGCGGCCGACGGCGAGGTCACCAAGGTGATCGACAACGGCTCCACCGCCGACCGGCTGGACGTGGTCGTGATCGGAGACGGTTACACCGCCGCCGAGCTGGCGCAGTTCCACACCGACACCAAGGAGAAGTGGGCGGAGGTCCTGGCCGTCGAGCCGTACACGACGTACCGGAGCCTCTTCAACGTCTGGACGGTCGACGCGGTATCCCGGCAGTCCGGGGTCTCCGGTGACCCCGACCGGGCCACCGTGCGGGACACCGCTCTCGGCTCGTACTTCTGGTGCGACGACATCGAGCGCCTGCTCTGCATCGACCAGACGAAGGTCGACTCGTACGTGGCCATGGCCCCGGAGGCCGACCTCGTTATCGTCCTCGCCAACAGCACCAAGTACGGCGGCGCCGGCTACAACGAACGCAGCCAGACCTTCGGCTACGAGGGCATCGCCACCGCGTCCGCGGGCAACGAGAGGTCGGGCCAGGTCGCCATCCACGAGACCGGCCACTCCCTGGGCAAGCTCGCCGACGAGTACTTCTATCCCGGCTACCCGGGCTACGAGCAGTACACGGGCCCGGAACCCGCCGACGTCAACGTCTCCACGCTCACGGCCGACCACATGGCCGCGCAGCGCGCCAAATGGCACCGCTGGCTCGGCGAGGCATCGCCGGACGGCGGCGCGGTCGGCGCTTACGAGGGCGGCGGCTACTTCGTGAAGGGTCTGTACCGGCCGACCGACAACTCGTTGATGCGCGTCCTCGGCAGGCCCTTCAACCTACCGGGGCTCGAGGCGATGATCGCCGGCTTCTACCGCCACGCGACGGTCGCCACCGCCGTCACGCCGACCGACCGCACCCTGCGCGCCCGCCACACGGCGGAGATCACCGTGCCCCGGCTGACGGGCGCGGACGCGAAGCAGCTCACCGTCCGCTGGTACCTGGACGGCAAGGAGCTCAAGCGCTTCGCGGGGCGGACCGAACTGAGGGTGGCCGAACTGGGGCCGAAGCTGCTGGACTTCGAGAAGCACAAGCTGACGGTCACCGTTGTCGACCGGACCGACTCGGTTCGCAACCCGGAGATCACCGGGACGCTGCGCTCCTCGGTCGCCTGGACCGTCCGGCTCTGACCCCGGCCGCCCACTTGGACTTCCGGGCAGCGGTTGTTGGACCGTCGAGCAGCGCATCGGCGGACTGGAGGCGACCCAGGGCAGGCTGGCGACCGTCCGGATCGACGACGTGCGCGTGGTGGCGAACGCGCCCACCGTCAGGGCGGGCACGGTCGTGCACGAGGAATTCGAAGCCGTCGACCAGGGCAGGCGCCCGCTTCCGCTGCGGAGACTGACCGCCGGCGTCGCACACCGCTCCGCGCACCGCGCACCGCGCACCGGGCGCCGCCTCGCCGTGGCCGATGCGCGGAGGGTGTCCAAGCCACTTCATCCCGGACTCCATGCTGGGCAGCTACACCGGCACCTCGACCGGCGCCAACCGCGTCGACCTCTGCCGCTCCGTCGCCCTCCGCGGTGTCCTCGGCCGCGCGCCGGAAAAGATTGCGCTGGCCCGCGACGCGCTCGCCGGTCTTCCCGTACGTCACCAGGGGCGACGGGCTTTACGTCGACGGATCTTTCGTCCAGCACACCTGGGTCGCCTACTCCGGTACCTACGGGCAGGTCATGCTCGACGGCCTCGGCCGCCTCTTCACCCTGCTCGCCGGTTCCACCTGGGCGGTCAGCGATCCGAACCGCCAGATCATCCTGGACAGTGTCGAGCACGCGTACGCGCCGCTGATACACGACGGGCTGATGATGGACAGCGTCAACGGGCGGGCCATCAGCCGGGGTTACCTCAAGGCCGACGACCACAAGGTGATGCGCAGCGACCACTTCCACGGCCAGCTACTCATCGCGGCGATCGCCGTACTCGCCGGCGGGGCGAGCGACGCCGAGCGCGAGCGCTGGCACGGCATGATCAAGGGCTGGATCGAGCGGGACACCACCACGCCGGTCCTGACCGGCCGGCAGTTCGGCGTCGCGGACCTCGCCCGGCTGAACGCGGTCGCCGCGGCTCCGGTTCCCGCCGCGCCGGAGCCGGTGGGCCACAAGCTCTTCGCGTCGATGGACCGGGCCGTGCACCGCCGTCCGGGCTGGGGTCGCGAACATCTCCATGGCCTCGGAGCGGATCTCGTACTACGAGTGCGGCAACGGTGAGAATCCGCGCGGCTGGCACACCGGTGCCGGAATGCTCTACTGGTGGGGCGCCGGCCACGGCGGCCAGTACACCGACTGGTTCTGGCCGACCGTCGACTGGTACCGGCTGCCCGGCACGACCGTGTCCACGCGGCGCCTCGCCGACCGGGCCGGCGGCGAGTGGGGCCTGCCCAAGCCCGCCGTGCGGTGGGTCGGCGGTGCCACCGACGGCGAGTTCGCCGCCGTGGGCCAGCACCTCGAGGGCCTCGGCTCCACCCTCGAGGCCCGCAAGTCGTGGTTCTGCGTTGGCGATGCGGTCGTCTGCCTCGGCGCCGGTATCTGCGCCACCGACGGAGTCCCGGTCGAGACGGTGGTCGACAACCGCAATCTCGGCGCGGACGGCACCCATGCGCTGACCGTCGACGACCGCGGCCGCCCCCGCTGGGCCCACCTGGCCGGGCACGGCGGCTGGGTCTTCCCCGGCGGCGCGGACCTGCGCACGCTTCGCGAGGACCGGACCGGCGCGTGGTCGGACATCAACACCACCAGTTCGACCGAGCGGCAGACCCGCCGATACCAAACCCTCTGGCTCGACCATGGCACCGACCCGGCCGATGCGTCATACATGTATCTGCTGATGCCCGGCGCCTCCCGGCGGACCCTCGCGGCGCGCGCGGCCGACCGCGGCTGGCTCTCCCTGGTTACCAACACTGCTGCGGTCCAGTCCGTGGCGATCCGCTCGCTGGGATTCACCGGCGCCAACTTCTGGCAGCCGGGTACGGTGGGGCGGATCACCTCAACGGCCCAGTCGAGCGTGATCGTCCGCAGAGGGCGCCGTACCGCGACCCTGTGGATCAGCGAACCTGTGCGCACCGGACAGCCTCTGGAGATCACCTGGGACCACCCGGTGCAGCGCGTCACCGGCCGGGACCCGGCCGTCGAGGTCCTGGTAACCGGCCGTTCCCTGCGGCTTCGCGTCACCCCGGGCACGGCCGGTGCGAGCCATCGGTGTGAGGTGTCTCTCGATTGAGGCCCTTGTGGAACCTCAACAAAGCGCACCCGACCTGAACTGGCACTTAGGCTGCACGCCGGGATGGTTCTGTCCAGGGGTGACAGGAGAACGGTCCCGAGACTGTACGGAGTCGACGGCAGGTTTTTCTTGGCCGACTTCGTAGGGTCGGTACATGACCGTTTTGGACGAGATCCCGGGCGACGAGATCGCGGGCAGCCCGACCGACTCCCGTGGGCGTGTGGCCGAGCTGCACTCCCTTCGTGAGGAGGCGCGGCGTGGCCCCAGTGAGCGCGCCACCGAGGCGCAGCATGCCAAG
>NZ_JBFBAS010000020.1:0-122688 GCF_040682335.1 Streptomyces sp. NPDC051219 | reverse complement strand
TACAAAAGCCTCAAAGTCGACCGACGCACTTACAAAGCAACCTTCAGCATCGACATCCTCACTCCACCGATCAACCCTTAACTTCATGGCCTTGGCCTAAAGGCCGGGATTCCCTGCGAAGAACAAGGGATGGACGACCGGTGGGGCGATTTCTCCAAGTACGCCGACTGGGACCACTGGCTGTGGAAGGAGCACGCCAACCCGCCGAGCGGGCACGGCGGCATGGACTACATGCTCGTCTTCCGCCTGATGCAGTGCATGCGACTGAGCCTGGTCCCCGACTTCGACGTCTACGACGCGGCGCTGTGGACCGTGCCGGTGCCGCTCAGCCACGCCTCGATCAAGGCGAACGGCAAGCCGCAGCAGATCCCCGACTTCACCCGGGGCGAATGGAAGAAGTCCCGCCTCGAATTCCGAGAAGCCGTCGGCCTGATGGCGAGCGGGCCGGGCCCTCGTGGACCGGGCCTGCCGCCCGACGCCCTGGACAGGCGGAACCGGCGCCATGAGCCTACGGTGGTCCGGAAGCACCATCGGAAACCTGTCGGCCCGAAGGAGGCCGTGATGGAGGAGCAATTCGTCTGGGTGACGACGCGCCGCATCGCGCCGGGCATGCTGGAGGAGTTCGAACGGGCATGGCGGCCGGACTCCCATCCACCGGGCATGAGTCGCGCCTTCGCGTACTGGTCACAGGACAGCGTGGAGGTTGTCGGGGTCTCGTTCTGGGAATCGCGGGAAGCGTGTGACGCCTGGCGAGCCTCCGAGGCGGAGAAGCGGCGGCGCGCGGTGATGGCCCCGTACATCGCCGAGGAGCGGGAAGCCTTCTACATCGGCCGTGAACTCACCCTCCCCGGGCGGTAGAGCCGGCGGGGCCCCGTCCGAACGGTGGGGCCCCGCGTCGCTCGTAGGGCGTTGTCGAATCGCGTCCGGGCGACGCGCTTTCCGCCGCGTACGACGGACGAGGCGGCCCGGCCGCCGAGCGCGAGGACCATCCGCAGCCGGTCGCCCACGCCGGTGAGCGGCCCGGAAGTAGAGCCGGTGCGGAGAACCGGCGGTGCGGACCGCGAAGTGACAGGCCCCGGCCCTCGTCGTGGCGGCTCAGCGCCCGGCTCACGCGGCCGCTGCAACTCCCCCGGTACGGCGCGAAGTCGCGGAACTGCGCCTCAGCGACGACGACCCGGCAGGACGGCGAGTCCGGAAGCGTCACCGGCGGCCTGGCGCTGACCGGATCGTGCAGGTCCCCGCCCAATTCGGCAGGCGGTTCAGCCGGCCTGGCGGCGGCGAGGCCGGAGCCGGAGCCGAGAACGTCCCGGCAGCGAGGGCCGGTCCGGTGGGCATGGACATGTTGTGACGTATCTTGGGCCAGGAGCGAAGCCGGGACGGGCGACCGCGCCAGAGGGCTTGTCTCCCCTCCAGCGGAAAATCGATTGCCCGCGATGGTTCCGGAAGGCGAACCTTGCACCGATTGATTCACCCACCGAGTCATGGGACGTCATGCAGATTCGCGATCTTCCGTATCCCGACCCCGGCGTCCCTGACGCACGGTCAGGCGGCCGGTTCCTCCTGTGGCTCGGGCGCAACCAGCTCGGCGGCCAGCTCAGGTCGCTGGCCTGGGGACTCCTGCACTTCTGCGGTGTCGCCGGGCTGCCGTTCGGCGTGGGCCTCGCCGTGCAGGCGCTCGTCGACCGTTCGGGCGGACGCCTCGCACTCGCCGGCGGACTGATCGCCGCGTTCGGCGCGGCGATCACCGTGGGCGACACGATGCTGCACCGGACCGCCGTCGCCAACTGGATCACGGCCGCCGCGCGCGTCCAGCAGCTTCTTGCCCGCAAGACCGCGGAACTGGGCTCGGCACTGACCCGCCGGGTCGCGGCCGGCGAGGTGGTCGCCGTCTCCACGGGTGACGTCGAGAAGATCGGCTGGTTCGTGGAGGCCGTCTCCCGCTTCGCCGCGGCCGCCTTCACCGTCGTCCTGGTCTGCGTCGGCCTGGTCGTGTACCAGCCGGCTCTGGGCATCGTGGTCGCCATCGGCGTCCCCGTCCTGGCCCTGGCCGTACTTCCGCTGCTCCCCCGGGCCACCCGGCGCGCGGACATCCAGCGCGAGAAGGCGGGCAAGGCGACCGAACTCGCCTCCGACACCGTAGCGGGTCTGCGCGTGCTGCGCGGCATCGGCGGCGAGGAGCTGTTCCTGGGCCGCTACCGGCAGGCCTCTCAGGAGGTGCGCAGGGCGGCTGTGCGCAGCGCGCGCATGTGGTCGCTGATCTCGGCCGTCCAGGTACTGCTGCCGGGCCTGCTGCTGATCACCGTGGTCTGGTACGGCGCGCGCCTGGCCCAGGAGGGCAGGGTCACCGTCGGCGAGCTGGTCACCGCCTTCAGCGCGGTGACGCTGTTGATGTACCCCTTGCGGCACTTCGAGGAGATCGCGATGGCGTACTCCTTCTCGCGGCCCTCCGCGAAGCGCGCAGCCCGTGTGCTGGCGCTGGAGCGGACGTCGTACGAGGGCGAGCGCGGTGGTCTGGGCGACGGCGGTGCCCTGCCCACCGGAGATCTGTACGACCCCGTGACCGGGCTGCTCGCTCCCGCGGGCCGGCTCACCGGCGTCGTGTGCGGCGATCCGGACACCGCCGGGCTCCTCGCCGAGCGGCTCGGCGGTCACGCCGCCGAGGACGAGAAGAGCCCTTCCGTGCTGCTGGGCGGGGTGGCCCTGGACGACCTGCCGCTGGGTGCGGCCCGCACCTGCGTCCTCGTACAGGACAAGGACCCGGTGCTGTTGTCCGGCACCCTCCGGGAGCTGCTGGACGTGCCGGCCTCCGGCCGCGTGCGTGCCGAGGACGCGCTGACCGCGGCCCGCTGCGAGGACGTACTGGTCGCGCTGGCGCAAGCCTCCGCGGAAGACACCGGTGATCCGATGGAGACAAGGATCACCGAACGTGGCCGCTCCCTCTCCGGCGGGCAGCGCCAGCGTCTCGCCCTGGCCCGCTCGCTGGTCACCGACCCGGAGGTACTGGTGCTGGACGAACCCACCTCCGCCGTGGACTCGCACACCGAGGCCCGGATCGGCGAGGGCCTTGCGGCGCTGCGGGCGGGCCGGACGACAGTCGTGTTCGCCTCCTCCCCGCTGCTGCTCGACCGCGCGGACCGGGTGGTGTTCGTCCATGACGGCGAGGTGGCGGCGGTGGGCCTGCACCGCGAACTCCTGCGCGGCGAGCCCCGGTACCGGGCGGTCGTCACCCGCGAGACCGCGGAGGAGCAGCTCACCCACCTGTCCGAGCACCTGTCCGAACCGAAGGCACTGCAAGAGATCGAGGAGACGGCATGATCGGCGTCGCGCCGCCGGCGTTCGACCCGGCGGCCCCGGAGTCGGCGACGACCCTGCCCGTCGGCACCCCGGCGACGGTACGGCTGTACGTGCGCGAGTTGCTGCGGCGGCACCGATCGGCGTTCGTACTGCTCGTGTCCGTCAACGCGATCGCGGTGATCGCCTCGATGGTCGGGCCTTATCTGCTGGGCGGACTCGTGGAGGATCTCGCCCAAGGGGCTCGCGAACTCCACCTGGAGCGCATCGCCGCGCTCTTCGCGCTCGCGCTGGTCGTGCAGACCGTGTTCGTACGGCTGGTGCGGCTGCGCGGCGCGATGCTCGGCGAGGAGATGCTGGCCGATCTGCGCGAGGACTTCCTCGTACGGTCGGTCGCTCTGCCCCCGGGAGTGCTGGAGCGCGCCGGTACCGGTGATCTGCTGTCCCGGATCACCACAGATGTCGACCGGTTGGCCAATGCGATGCGTGAGGCCGTTCCGCAGCTGGCGATCGGCGTGGTCTGGGCGGCGCTGCTCATCGGCGCGCTGACGGTGACCGCGCCGCCGCTCGCGCTGGCCGTGCTGGTCGCGGTGCCGGTGCTCGTTCTCGGGTGCCGCTGGTACTTCCGGCGGGCGCCGTCCGCGTACCGATCCGAGGCGGCCGGGTACGCGGCGGTCGCCGCGATGCTCGCCGAGACCGTGGACGCCGGACGGACTGTCGAGGCGCACCGCCTCGGCGGGCGCCGGGTGGCGCTGTCCGAACAGCGGATCAGGGAGTGGACGGCGTGGGAGCGGTACACGCTCTATCTGCGCTCGGTGCTCTTCCCCGTCATCAACATCACGCATGTGACGATCCTCTGCTCGGTGCTGGTGATCGGCGGCGTCTTCGTACTGGAGGACTGGATCACCGTCGGACAGCTGACGACCGGCGCCCTGCTCGCGCAGATGCTGGTCGACCCGGTGAACCTGATCCTGCGGTGGTACGACGAGCTGCAGGTCGCCCAGGTGTCGATCGCCCGGCTGGTCGGCGTGCGGGACATCGAGCCGGACGCGGGCGACGCGAAGGTCGCACCGGACGGCCGTGAGGTACGCGCGGACGAGGTGCACTTCGGGTACCGGGAGGGTGTCGACGTGCTCCACCGGGTGACGCTCGACGTCCGCCCGGGGACACGACTGGCCCTGGTCGGGCCGTCGGGCGCCGGCAAGTCCACGCTCGGCCGACTGCTCGCGGGCATCTACACGCCCCGGGCGGGCGAGGTCACCCTCGGTGGGGCGGAGCTTTCGCGGATGCCGGCGGAGCGAGTGCGCGAGCATGTAGCACTGGTCAACCAGGAGCACCACGTCTTCGTGGGCTCCCTCCGGGACAACCTGCTGCTCGCCCGGACCGAAGCGGCTGACGCGGAGCTGTGGGCGGCTCTCGGGGCGGTCGACGCGGACGGGTGGGCGCGGGCCCTCGACGACGGCCTCGCCACCGAGGTCGGCTCGGGCGGCACAGTGCTCACTCCGGCCCAGGCGCAGCAGATCGCGCTGGCCCGGCTGGTGCTGGCCGATCCGCACACGCTGGTCCTGGACGAGGCGACCTCGCTGCTGGACCCGCGGGCGGCACGGCACCTGGAACGCTCGCTGGCGCGCGTACTGGACGGCCGCACGGTCGTGGCGATCGCGCACCGGCTGCACACGGCGCACGACGCGGATGTGATCGCGGTGGTCGAGGACGGCCGGATCAGCGAGCTGGGCAGCCACGACGCCCTGGTCGCGGCGGACGGCGCGTACGCGGCGCTGTGGCGGTCCTGGCACGGGTGAGCAGGCGCGCCGGGGTGGTGCGGGCGGGTTCCGCCTCACTCCGGAGGGTTACCCGCCCGCCCGCAGCCACGCGGCGAGAGCGGCGTAGTCCGTGTCCGTGAGACCTTGGCGGGGGTCGACGCGATGGAGCAGGGCCCGCCCCTGGTGGTGTGCGGCCACCCAGACCCGGTCGGCGTCGGTGATCTCGTCGTCGACCCAGACGAACGAGCGTCCGGCGGCCCGGTCGAGGAGGGCGCGGGTCTTCCAGTGGAGGCCGCCCCGCCCGTCCTCGTCGGACGGCTCCGGCCAGGTCACCACGGGCAATTCCGGCAGGCCGATCCGTGGTGCGATGCACTCGTTCGCCTCGGCCATCCATGTCGTGGCCCACACGAGTTCGCACTGCAGTGCCCGCAGCCGGGGTCCGTGCTCGGGATTGATCCTGGCCAGCAGCGGGTTGGCGCCGGCCGCCCGTGCTTGGGCGCCGCGGGCTTCGGCTCCCCAAGCTTCGGCTCCGCGAGCCGAAGCTCCCGTCCGATACGTCGGATACCCGTCCGGACGCTGTTGCGGCGTCGCCCCGAACGGAATGAGTGGCCCGTCGACATCGAGAAAAAGCAGCGGACGCTGTGCAGAAGCGGTCACAACCGCACGATAGCCGCGCCGCGGCCGCACCGTCACAGCCGGCCGGCCGACAATGATTGCGAAGGTTTCAAGCCCAGCCATTGCCGGAGGAGAGACTCATGACCACACCGAGTGGGGACCCGGGAACCGTGCCGGTGGTCCGCCGGCGGCCCGATCCGGCCGACAGCGTGATCTGGGAGGTCAGCGAGCGCTGGGTGCGCGCGACGAAGGGTGACGTCACGGTCGTCGACAGCCGTCGGCCCCTACTGGTGTGGGAGCCGGGCCGTCCGGTACCGCTGTACGCCTTCCCCGCCAAGGACGTCCGCACGGACCTGTTGCGGAAGACCGAGCGGCGCGCCGGCCGGCGTCACGCGGGAGCGACCGTCTTCTACGACCTCGAGGCCGGCGACGAGACCATCCCGGCGGCCGCTTGGACCTATCCCGGCGAGGAGCTGGCCGGACACATCTGCTTCGAGTGGTTCGGGCGGGACGTGCTCGACCACTGGTACGAAGAGGACGAGGAGATCTTCGTCCACCCACGTGACCCGTACAAGCGGGTGGACGCGCTGCCCAGCACCAGGCACGTCCAGGTGGAGATCGAAGGCACGGTCGTGGCGGACACGCACGCACCGGTGCTGCTGTTCGAGACGCATCTGCCGGTCCGGTACTACATCCCGCGCAAGGACGTGCGCCTCGACCTGTTCACCCCGACCGATGCGCGGACCCGCTGCCCGTACAAGGGCGTGGCGACCGATTACTGGTCGTGGGCGGGCGGCGGTGACGTGCGGCCCGATATCGCCTGGAGTTACCCCGACCCGCTGCCGGCCGCGAGTGTCATCAAGGACCGGGTGGCCTTCTACAACGAGTCCGTCGACATCATCGTCGACGGCGAGCGGCAGAAGCGGCCGGTCACGTTCTTCAGCAAGCCGACGCGATGAGCCGCCCGACGTCAGATCACGTTCAGGGCCGCCGCGCCGCCCACTCCTCCCAGGAGCATGAACACCGGCATCAGAACCTTGAGCTCCACCCAGCTGCCCGCCCGGAAGCGCAGCGGCTTCGGGGGGCCCACCGGGTACCAGCGCTTGCGGCCGATCGGGATGGGCCACAGGATCGGGCAGCCGGAGACGGTCAGCGCGTCGCCGATGTCGTGCACCAGGGCGCCGAGCACGATCGGCAGGCCCAGCCAGAGGTACTCCTGACCCGGGGCGGTGAAGAGCCAGTCGGCGCCGCTCCCCGGCTTGTCCAGGACGCCGGCGAGAATCCACGCGCTCGTCGCGCCGAGCAGCCACACCAGGACGTCGCTCGACATCCTGGCGGCCCGCCACAGCAGTCCCTCGACGGCGAGCACCAGGTGGACGAAGAGGAGGGCGAGGACGGCCCAGCGGCCGCCCGTGACGGCGATGGCCGACGCTCCCGCGCCGGTCAACACGGCCCACAGCCAGGTGTGGGTGAGCGTGCGGTGCCCACCCGACCGCCTCGGGTCCCCCTGCTTCTTGGTCGCCTTGTAGACGGCGTAGGAGAGCTTGTCGACGATCTCGCACACCCCACGCGACAGGGGCCCGAACGCGCGCGAGATGGTCGCCGACTTGTGATCCAGGTCGGGGGCGAGCGCTGCGCCCGCGCAGATCAGCGCTCCGACGACGAGCACGGGCCACGGCATCGTGTGGCCGGCCGCCGCGGCGGCGGCACCCACCCCCAGCCAGGCCGCTGCCCCTGACAGAGAGTGCGCCGGTCCCATCATGATCGTTCCCGCCCCGTTGCTCGCGATGCTGTTGTGCTGAAGCCCAGTTGACGGGACAGCGTATCGGCCATGATCTTCCTGCAGCCGACCGGTTCCCTCATCCGGGGGGAAGCCAGGCAAGATGGGGGGTGTGACCCTCATTGATCAGCTGCCGCCGGATGCCGACCCCGATGCCCTCTTCGAAGCCTTCTCGTCCTGGGCAGAGGATCAGGGCATCACCCTGTATCCGGCTCAGGAGGAGGCGCTGATCGAGGCGGTCTCGGGGGCGAACGTGATCCTCTCGACGCCCACCGGCTCGGGAAAGAGCCTGGTCGCGGCGGGGGCGCACTTCGCCGCGCTGGCCCAGGACAAGGTCACCTTCTACACCGCTCCGATCAAGGCGCTGGTCTCGGAGAAGTTCTTCGACTTGTGCAAGCTCTTCGGCACGGAGAACGTCGGCATGCTGACGGGCGACGCGTCCGTCAACGCCGACGCCCCGGTGATCTGCTGCACGGCCGAGGTGCTCGCCTCCATCGCGCTGCGCGACGGCAGGTCCGCCGACGTCGGTCAGGTGGTGATGGACGAGTTCCACTTCTACGCGGAGCCGGACCGCGGCTGGGCCTGGCAGATTCCGCTGCTCGAGCTGCCGCAGGCGCAGTTCATCCTGATGTCCGCCACCCTCGGCGACGTGTCCCGGTTCGAGGAGGACCTGACGCGCCGTACCGGTCGACCGACCGCGGTGGTGCGCTCGGCGACCCGGCCGGTTCCGCTTTCGTACGAGTACCGGCTGACCCCGATCACCGAGACGCTCACCGAGCTTCTCGAGACCAAGCAGGCGCCGGTCTACATCGTCCACTTCACGCAGGCCGCGGCCGTCGAGCGGGCGCAGTCGCTGATGAGCATCAACATGTGCTCGCGCGAAGAGAAGGACAAGATCGCCGACCTCATCGGCAACTTCCGCTTCACCACCAAGTTCGGTCAGAACCTGTCCCGCTTCGTGCGTCACGGAATCGGCGTCCACCACGCCGGCATGCTGCCCAAGTACCGCCGACTGGTGGAGAAGCTCGCACAGGCCGGTCTGCTGAAGGTCATCTGCGGCACGGACACGCTGGGCGTGGGGGTCAACGTACCCATTCGCACTGTGCTGTTCACGGCGCTGACCAAGTACGACGGCAACTGGGTACGGACGCTGCGCGCCCGCGAGTTCCACCAGATCGCGGGACGCGCCGGGCGGGCCGGCTTCGACACGGCGGGCTTCGTCGTCGCCCAGGCTCCCGAGCACGTCATCGAGAACGAGAAGGCCCTCTCCAAGGCGGGCGACGACCCCAAGAAGCGCCGCAAGGTGGTCCGTAAGAAGGCGCCCGAAGGGTTCGTCGCCTGGAGCGAGTCGACCTTCGAGAAGCTGATCGGCTCCGACCCGGAGCCGCTGACCTCGCGCTTCCGGGTCACCCACACCATGCTGCTGTCGGTGATCGCCCGGCCCGGCAACGCCTTCGAGGCGATGCGGCGGCTGCTGGAGGACAACCACGAGCCGCGCCGGAACCAGCTCCGCCACATCCGCCGGGCGATCGCCATCTACCGTTCGCTGCTGGACGGCGGGGTGGTCGAACAGCTCGACACACCCGACGCGGAGGGCCGGACCATCCGGCTGACCGTGGATCTCCAGCAGGACTTCGCGCTCAACCAGCCGCTGTCGACCTTCGCGCTCGCCGCCTTCGACCTGCTGGACCCGGAATCGCCCTCGTACGCCCTGGACATGGTTTCCGTCGTGGAGTCCACACTCGACGACCCCCGGCAGATCCTGGCCGCCCAGCAGAACAAGGCGCGCGGCGAGGCGGTGGGCGCCATGAAGGCCGACGGCATCGAGTACGAGGAGCGGATGGAGCGGCTCCAGGACGTCTCTTACCCCAAACCGCTGGAGGAGCTGCTCTTCCACGCCTACAACCTGTACCGCAAGAGCCATCCGTGGGTCGGCGACCACCCACTCTCGCCGAAGTCCGTGATCCGGGACATGTACGAGCGGGCCATGACCTTCACCGAGTTCACCTCGTACTACGAACTCGCCCGCACCGAGGGCATTGTGCTGCGCTACCTGGCGAGCGCGTACAAGGCGCTGGAACACACCGTTCCGGACGACCTGAAGTCCGAGGACTTCCAGGACCTCATCGCCTGGCTCGGCGAGATGGTCCGCCAGGTCGACTCCAGCCTTCTCGACGAGTGGGAGCAACTCGCGAACCCGGAGGTCGAGACGGCCGAGGAGGCGCAGGAGAAGGCCGACCAGGTCAAGCCGGTCACCGCCAACGCCCGTGCTTTCCGCGTCCTGGTGCGCAACGCCATGTTCCGCCGGGTGGAGCTGGCGGCTCTGGACAACGTGGCCGAACTCGGCGACATGGACGCCGAGTCCGGGTGGGACGAGGACGCCTGGGGCGAGGCGATGGACGCGTACTGGGACGAATACGACGACCTCGGCACCGGCCCCGACGCCCGTGGGCCGAAGCTGCTGATGATCGAGGAGGACCCGGCGCACGGTCTGTGGCGGGTCCGGCAGACCTTCGCCGACCCCAACGGCGACCATGACTGGGGCATCGGCGCCGAGGTCGACCTCGCGGCGTCCGACGAGGAGGGCCGGGCAGTCGTCCGGGTCACCGCCGTCGGCCAGCTCTGAAGGCCCCGAAAGCTCTGCGAGTGTGAAGGTTCCGGGAGTGGAGAACTGCGGATGACGAACCCCGCCGAACGGCTGGTGGACCTGTTCGACCTCGAGCAGATCGAAGTGAACATCTTCCGCGGGCGCAGCCCGCAGGAGTCCCTGCAGCGCGTCTTCGGCGGCCAGGTCGCCGGCCAGGCCCTGGTCGCCGCGGGCCGTACGACCGAGGGCGACCGCCCGGTGCACTCGCTGCACGCCTACTTCCTGCGGCCCGGCCGTCCGGGAGTGCCGATCGTCTATCAGGTCGAACGGGTCAGGGACGGGCGTTCCTTCACCACCCGCCGGGTCGTCGCCGTGCAGCAGGGCCGCACCATCTTCAACCTGACGGCCTCCTTCCACAGTGCGGAGGCGGGCAGTATCGAGCACCAGCTGCCGCCCCGGCTGGACTTCCCCGACCCCGAGTCGCTGCCCACGGTCACCGATGAGATCCGCGAACATCTCGGCGCACTCCCCGAGGCACTGGAGCGCATGGCCCGGCGCCAGCCCTTCGACATCCGGTACGTGGACCGGCTGCGCTGGACCCCGGAGCAGGTCAAGGACGCCGACCCGCGCAGCGCGGTGTGGATGCGCGCGGTGGGGCCGCTGGGCGACGATCCGCTGGTGCACACCTGCGCCCTGACGTACGCGAGCGACATGACGCTCCTCGACGCGGTACGCATTCCGGTCGAGCTGCTGTGGGGCCCGCGCGGTTTCGACATGGCCTCGCTGGACCACGCGATGTGGTTCCACCGCCCGTTCCGGGCGGACGAATGGTTCCTGTACGACCAGGAGTCCCCCATCGCCACCGGCGGCCGCGGTCTCGCCCGCGGCCGGATCTACGACCGTGAGGGCAGGCTGCTGGTCTCGGTGGTGCAGGAGGGGCTGTTCCGCCCGTACGACCCGAGCCGGGCGGACGGGCAGTAAGGCTCACCGCCCGCGTCCCGGGGCGGCGCGTGCGGCGCGCAGGCGGCGGGCCCGTAACACCAGCTCCAGTTCGAAGCGCCGGTCCGGATCGTCCACCTCGTCGCCGAGCAGTTCGCGGATCTGGCGTAATCGGTAGCGCACGGTTTGCGGGTGGACCCCGAGCCTGGCGGCGATCTCGGGGGCGCCACCACGTGTCTCCAGCCAGGCGAGCAGGGTCTCGACGAGCCGCCGGCTGTGCGCCGGGGCGCACTGGTCGAGCGGTGCCAGGCAGCGCCGGGCCAGGTCCTCGATCAGTTCCTCCGGCGGCAGCAGCACCAGCGCCTCGGTGTGCTCGGTGCAGTGCAGGACCTGACCGGCCGGGAGGAGCCCGCGTTCCATCAGGCGTACGGCGGCCCAGGCCCAGTGCAGCGACTTGGCCGCCTCGACGAGCGGAACGGGCGGTCCTATCGCCCCGGACCAGCCCGTCATGGCGCGCCTGAGGAGTTCGGGGCGTCCGGCCGCGTCCGGCTCGGCGACGACCATGCGCGGCTGCTCGTACTCCATGTCGAGCAGCACGTCCTGCCCCACTGCCGGGGCGACGGACTCGGGGGCGGGGCGCAGGAGGACCCCGACGGCGACTCGTTCGGGCAGCGGCCAGCCGATGCGCCGGGCCTGCTCGGCGAGGGCGTCGGTGGGGTCGGTGCGGTGTTCGCTGAGCATCAGGGTGATCAGCCGCCGTTGCAGCCGCAGCCGTTCGCCGGCCTGGCGGGCGGCGGCCTCGGCGTAGCCGCGTACGGACTGCGCGACGAGCCCGTCGAGGTACTCGAAGCCCGACTCCACCAGCTCGTACATGGCCGGCGGCGGGATCTCGACCTGCTGCCCGATCTCGGCGAGGCGGCGCCACGCGAGCCGGACCCCGAGGCGGTAGATGGCCTGGAGCGAGTCGAGGCTGCGGCCCTGGAGCACCTCGCCGCGGCCGAACTCCTGGAAGACTTCGAGCCGTCGTCCGTTCGCTCCGTCCTCCTCCACGAGGTGGTCCACGAAGTCCTCCAGGGCCCGGCGGATGCCGACCAGGGCCATGGGCTCGCCCGAGTCGTCGACGGCGAGCGGCAGTCCCGGGTACTCCTTGCGGATCTCCGTCAGGATGGCCTGGGCCAGGGCGGGCACTTCAGCCATGGCGAGGGCGGCGAATCTGCGCGCACGCAGGCGGGGAACGTCCCGCCAGGCCGGGCGGACGGCCATGGGTTCCTCCCTCGCTGCTTGGTCGGCTACGGCTGCGGGGATGTCGGGGGCCGGCCCGTCTCGAAGGAGACGAGGGGCACATTGGGCTGCTCGGGGGTGGCGCTCAGGGCGGCGACAATGCCGAAGGCGGCCCCCACGGCGAGAACAGCGGCGGCCATGGTGGTCAGCACGGCAGCGGTCAGTCTGTGCATGGTTCAGCGAGCCTCTCGGTCGGAAGGCACCCCGCCCCGCGGCACCGGCTCGGCGACTGCCCAGTCTGTGAGGCCCATTGACACTCCGTCAAGAGGGCGCCTACGGTCCCTGGCCCGTACAGACGCACACCGTCCTGAATCCACCCTCGCGCCCGGGAGTACCCGAATGCGTCGTACCGCTTCGCCGTTGTCGCTGGTCCTGCTGGGTGTCGGCGTCTTTCTGCTCGTACTGGCTCCGTTGCTGGCCTGGTACGTGGAGCCCCGTGCCAAACGCACCCCGACCGATGTCGATGTCACCACCGTGTTCACCGGCAGCGGCGAGTACTTCGACACCAGGACCCTCAGACCCGTCAAGGCGCAACCGATCACCATCACCCGGCGGGTGCTGGGCGATGTCGCCGCGAGCGAGAGCAGCGGGCGGGCGGTGTGGGACGTCTCCACGACGATCGACACTCCCGACACGCTGGCCTTCCGCGATCCGCGCCGGTCGTACCAGTGGACGTTGGAGCGCTGGGTGACCGACCGCCGGACCAACGCTCCGGTGCACTGCTGCGGGGAGAGGCCGGAGTATCAGGGCGAGGCGTACCTGAAGTTTCCCTTCGATGTGCAGAAGCGGGGTTACCGCTGGTGGGACAGCACGCTGGGAGCGACCGTGCAGCTGGAGTTCAGTGGCACCAGGCGGGTGGCGGGGTACGAGGGCTACCGCTTCACGGGGGCCGTGAAGGACACCCGGACGGGCACGCGACAGGTTCCCGGGCGGCTGGTGGGCCTGCCGAAGCAGAGCCAGGTCCATGCCGAGGAGTGGTACGCCAACGCCGGTATCGAGCTTGTCGTCGACCGGCGTACCGGCCGCATCATGAACGCCACGATCGCCCCTCGCAAGACGCTGCGCGCCCCTGGTGCCGCTGAGGCCAAGGTGGTCCTGCTGGACAGCGCGGGACTGGAGTTCACCCCCGGCACCCAGCGCGAACAGGTGGACATGGCGAAGGCGGACAGCGGCAGACTGCGGGTGGTCGGGGTGACGGCACCGAGCGCCGGCGGAGCGGCCGGTCTGGTGTTGGCGGTCTTCGGGGCCGTACTTGTCACGCGCGGCAGGGAACGTCCGAATCCGCAGCAATCCGTCACAATATGATGATGTGTCAGCTCCCGGGCGGGTCAAATTTGTCACCGGGGTGAGTAGCGGCATCGAACAGCGGGGCGAACACTACGAACCCCAGGACCCCACCCCGCCGCAGCCCGCTCGCGCCGCTCACCCTCACCGACGTCCCCGCACCCCGAGACGAGTTGGAGCTCGAATGCCCCAGCACGTACCCCCCACGTTGCGCGCTCCACACCCGCACCGCCCCCTGAAGTCCCCCGAGTACGAAACGCCGTCCGGCCCTCCCCCGCATCCCCGCCGGATCGTCTTCCTCGCCCGCCGCGACCTGGGCAACCCCGCCGCCGGCGGCTCCGAACTCCTCATCGACCGCATCGCCGACGGGCTCACCGCCCACGGACACCAGGTCACGCTCCTGTGCGGCGGCCCCGCCGCCTTCCGCGACTACCGAGTGGTCTCCGCCGGCGGCGACGCCGGACACTTCCTGCACGCCCGCCGCGCCTTCGAACGACAGGTCGGCGACTGCGACCTGTTCGTCGAGGTGTGCAACGGCATGCCGTACCTCGCCCCGCTGTGGCACCGCGGACCGACGCTCTGCCTGGTCAACCACGTCCACACCGACATCTGGGGTGAGCGTTTCCCGGGCCCGGCCGCCCGGATCGGCCGAAAGCTCGAACGCTGGGCGCTGACCCGCGCTCACAGCGGCAGCCTGCTGGTCGCCGTCTCCGGTTCCACGGCTGACGCGCTCCATGGCCTCGGCGTCCCGCGCGACCGGATCCGCCTCGTCCACAACGGAGTCGAGGAGCCGGGACCGCTCGCCCCCAAGTCGGCGGAGCCGCTGTTCCTCGCGATGGGACGCCTCGTCGAGTACAAGCGGATCGACCTGCTGCTACGGCTGTGGGAGAGGGTCAGACCGGTGACCGGTGGCCGGCTCGTCATCGTCGGTGACGGGCCGGAACGAACCCGGCTGGAGGCCCTCGCGGGTCCGGATGTGACCTTCACCGGCCGGGTGACCGAGGCGGAGAAGCACCGGCTGCTGTGCGCGGCCTGGGTCCTGCTGCACCCCTCCCTCGTCGAGGGCTGGGGCCTGGTGGTGACCGAGGCGGCAGCCCGCGGTACACCCGCCGTCGGCTTCGACGTGCCCGGACTCAGAGACTCCATCGACGACGGGGTCACCGGTGTACTCGCCCGCGGCGAGAGCTCGTTCGCCGCCGCCTGGTGCACGCTGGCACTCAGCCCCGAGCGGCGTACCGCGCTCGGCCGCGCGGCCGGACGGCGGGCCGCGCACTTCCGCTGGGGCGCCACGGTCCGGCAGTTCCGGGCGGCGGCCGCGGAGGCCGCAATGCTGCGGAGGTGAACGGCTTGAGGGATCCCTCCATCCGTAGATCCGTCGCTCTGTTCCGGGCGTTCATGCGCGAGCAGACGGACCCCGAGCGCTGCTACACCCTGCTCGCCCAGGACGCGGCCGAGCAGATCGAACGCCGCATGCCGTTGCACAACCGGCTGGTGGTGGACGTCGGCGGCGGACGGGGCCACTTCACCGAGGAGTTCCGCCGGCGTGGCGCACAGAGCTACTTGTTCGAGCCCGATCTGCGGGAACTGGGCGCGCGGGGCAGCATTACGGCGGGCTCGGTGGTCGCCGACGGCTATCTGCTGCCTCTGGCCGACGGCGTCGCCGACGTCTGCTTCTCCTCCAATGTGCTGGAGCACGTCGCCGACCCGCAGACGTTCCTCAGTGAGCTGGTGCGCGTCACCCGGCCGGGCGGGCTGATCTATGTCTCGTTCACCAACTGGCTCTCGCCTTGGGGCGGTCACGAGTGGGCCCCCTGGCACTACCTGGGCGCGGACCGCGCCCGCGCCCGGTACCGGAGGCGGACCGGACACCCCGCCAAGCACACCCTCGGCGAGAACCTCTTCGCGATCCATATCGGTCCGACCCTGCGGCAGGTCCGCGCCCGCGACGACGTGAGCGTCGTATCGGCCCGCTCCCGGTACTGGCCGTTCCTCGCCGAGGCAGTCACCCGGGTCCCGGGCCTGCGCGAGATCGCCACCTGGAACCTCCTCCTCATCCTGCGGCGCCGTACACAGACGGCGGCAGCCATGAACAGCCCACTGGGAGGCACCCGTGGCTGAGACGACGACTCTCCCCCCGGGCGGCCGGCCAGGGCAGCCCCGGTCGGCTGCTGCACCCCCGCCACCCCCGCCGCCGGCCGGCCGGCCGCGGCGCAGATCGTGGCTGCTGGGCTTCTGGGCGGCGGTCTTCGTCGCGTTCCTCTCCGTGTCACCGGGCAGGATGACCTTCGAGACCAAACTCGGGGTGGTCGCCGACCCATGGAGGTTCATCGGCGACCTCGGTGAACTGTGGCAGAGCCGCGCCGGTTTCGGCGGGCTCTCCAACCAGTACGCCGGATACGCCTTCCCCACCCTCCCCTACTACGCGCTCACCGACCTCGCCCACATCCCGGTGTGGCTGGCCGAGCGGCTGTGGCTCTCGCTCATCGTGGCGACCGCGTTCTGGGGCGCGCTGCGGCTCGCCGAGCGGCTGGACATCGGCAGCGCGCGGACCCGGCTGCTCGGAGCCGCCTGCTATGCGCTGTGGCCGATGTTCACCATCGTCGTCGGCTCCACCTCGGCGGCCGCGCTGCCGGGCGCGCTGCTTCCGTGGGTGCTGCTGCCGCTCACCGGCACCCGCACCGGTCCCCGGGTGGCCGCGGCCACCTCCGCGCTGCTGATCCCCTTCATGGGCGGGGTCAACGCGGCGTCGACGCTGGCCTCGCTGCTGCCCGTCGGCCTCTATCTGCTGAGCCGGCCGGCCGGTCCCCGCAAGCGGGCCCTGATCGCCTGGTGGATACCCGGTGTCCTGCTCGCCACTGCCTGGTGGGTGGTCCCGCTGCTGCTGCTCGGCGTCTACGGCGAGGACTTCATGCCGTACGTCGAGCAGTCCGACACCACGACCGGCACCATGTCGGCGACCGAACTGCTGCGCGGCGCCGGCAACTGGGTCGCCTATCTCCACTTCGGCGAAGCGTGGCTGCCCGCCGGCTGGACCGTGGCGACCGCGGCGGTCACCATCCTCGGCTCGGCGTTCGCCGCGGCGCTGGGCCTCGGGGGCCTGGCCCGGCGCGATCTGCCCGAGCGCCGCTGGCTGTTCCTCACGGTGCTCGCCGTGGTCCTGATCGCGCTGGCGGGATACGCCGGCTCCTTCGGCGCCCCGTTCCACGACACCGTCCGGGACTGGCTGAACGGGCCGCTCAAGCCCTTCCGGAGCATCTACAAGTTCCAGCCGGGGCTGGCCCTCGCGCTCGCCTTCGGGTTGATGCACCTGGTGGCGGCGGCAGGGGTGAGCCGCGGGGCGCGGCCGTTCCCAGCGCGGCGCCACGCCCCCTTGATCGCCGCGCTGCTGGTCCTGCCGGGGCTGGCCTGGCCGTACGCCAACGGGTCGATCCTGCAGCCCGGCGCGTTCAAGAAGCTGCCGAGCCAGTGGACCCGGGCCGCCGACTGGCTGGAGAAGAACGGGGCCGACAGCCGGGCCCTCGTCGTCCCCGCCACCGCCCACGGCCTCTACACGTGGGGCTCTCCCATCGACCAGCCCTTCGACGTGCTCGCCGAATCCCCCTGGGCCCAGCGCGACTTCGTGCCCTTCGGCACGCCCGGCTCGCGGCGCGCCATGGACGCGGTGGAGCAGGCGCTCATGAGCGGGAGTGAAGTGCCTGGCCTGCGCGACTACTTGTCTCGCGCCGGCCTCCATCACGTCGTCGTACGGAACGACCTCGACCCGGACCAGATCGGTTACGTTCCGCCGATCACCGTGAAGCGCACCCTGGAGGCCTCCGGGTACCGCAGGGTCGCCGGGTTCGACCCGGTGCTCACCGGCGGCCGCATCCCCAGCGGCACGCCGTTGCAGGTCCAGGGCATCTTCCCGCGGATGCAGGCCGTCGAGATCTACGAATCGGCCGACGGGACCGGGCGGCCCGGCCCGGTCGGCCTGCAGGCGGTCGCCGACACCGCCGTGGTCAGCGGCGGCCCCGAGGCGCTGCTGCAACTTTCCGCCGATCCGCGGCTGCGGGACCGGCCCACCGTGCTCACCGGTGACAACCATCCGGGGCTCGGCGCACCTGCGGCGCAGTACGTCGCGGACGGGCTGCGCCGCGCCGACACCCGGTTCGGCCTGGTCAACAGCAATACCTCGTACACCTACACCGCCGACGAACGGAACCACCCGGGGAGTCTGCAGGACCCGGGCGAGCGCCCACGGCAGATCCTGCCCGCGCGGGGCATCGGCCACCAGACGACCGCCGTACTGCGGGGGGCCGACTCGGTCACCGCCTCCAGCAGCGGCAACTGGCTGTTCCACCTGCCGCAGTACGACCCGGTGAACGCCTTCGACGGCAACCCCCAGACCGCGTGGGCCGAGGGAAGTGCGGGAGACGCCGCAGGCCAGTGGCTGCGCATCGACTTCTCCTCGCCCACCGGCATCCCGGCCTCGCTGCAGCTCACTCCGCTGCCCGGCGACGGCATGCGGGCCGCTCCCACCCTCGTACGGGTCGAGACCGACCAGGGCTCCGAGGACAGCCCCTTGCAGCCGAACGGAAACCCGCAGCCGGTCACAGCTCCCGCCGGGCAGGCCGAGTGGCTGAAGATCACTGTACTCGCGGCGCAGTCCCCGAAGGCCGGCCTGGCAGGCGCGGGCTTCAGCGAGGTGTCCGTACCCGGTGTCCAGGTGACCCGGCTGCTCCGGCTGCCCACCGACGCGGGCGACACCGACGCCCGGGCGGACGTCTTCTCCCTCCACCGAGGCAGCGACCCCGGCGGTCTGTCGCCGGTATCTGCCGAGGAGGGCCTGCACCGCCGGCTCAGCGTCGGCCGGGGCGGGAATTACGCCGTCACCGCTCAGGCCCTGCCGGTCCCCGGTGAAGCACTGGACCGGCTCGTCACCAGTGCCGATCCGCGGCAGCGCCGGCAGATCACGGCGACCGCCGACTCCACGAGCCGGCTGGGGAACGGCCTCAGCCCACGCAATCTCGTCGACGAGGATCTGACCACCGCCTGGATCGCCGGCGACCGGCCCGTCATCCACCTGACCTGGCCCGGCCGGAAGACGATCGACGAGATCGTGCTCGCGGCCGCGGGCGGGCTCTCCACCCGTCCCGAGCAGATACTGATCAGCACCCCGAACGGCGCGGTGACGGCGGCCGTCGACGAGAACGGCCTCGCCCGCTTCGAGCCGATCACCACGGACCGGATCGACATATCCATCAGCCGGGCCGCGCCCCTGACCGTTCACAACCCCATTGCCGACAACCGGATGCAGCTGCCGGTCGGCCTCAGCGAGGTCTACATTCCGGCACTCGCCGAGCTGCGGACGCCCCCGCCGGCCCCGGAACTGCAGTTCTCGGTGCCGTGCGGCGAGGGCCCGCCGGTGGCCGTAGACGGCACCCTGCACGCGACGGGTGCGTCGGGCACGGTGCGGGATCTGACCGAGCGCAGGCCCGTCGAGGTCATGCTCTGCCGGACACCGGACGGCACTCTCCCGCTGGGCCGAGGGCTGCACGAGGTGGAAGCGGGCGACGAAGGTCCCCTCGCCCTCACCGACATCACGCTGACCCGCGGTGAAGTCCCGCCGCCCGCCGGGAGCGGACGGCGGGAGGCCACCGCGGCCGACTGGCACGGCGACCGGCGGTCCGTCACCGTCGGTGCCGGCGAGGCCGGGTACCTCCAGATGTACGAGAACGCCAACGACGGCTGGAAGGCAACCCTCGACGGCAAGAAACTGATCCCGTTGCGGATCGACGGCTGGCAGCAGGCCTGGCTGATTCCCGCGGGCGCGGGCGGCACGGTCGAGCTCGAGTACGAACCCGCGGTGCTCTACAAGGCGGGGCTGATCGGCGGCGCCGCGGCGGTGACTCTGCTGGCCGGTCTCGCATTGGTGCGCCGCCGTACGGGCACACCGGACGGGCCCGGGACCGAGCCGCCGGCGCCCGGATGGGTGCTGGGCTGCGTCACCCTGACCCTCGTGGTGGCGGTCGTGGCCGGCCCCTTCGCGCTGATCGTGCCCGCACTGGCGGTGGTTGCCCGCCTGCGGCACGCCCTGTTGGTGCCGATCGCACTGGTGGCGATGGCGGGCGCCGGGATCGTGGCCGCGGCGGGGGCCGGCGACCCGGTCTCCGCCGGCCGCGGCGCGTTCGGCCCGGCCGCCCAACTGCTGGCGCTCACCGCGCTGTGCGCGGCCCTGGTCACCCTGGACCGGCGGGTCCGCGGCGGGACACCGGTCCCCACGGCCGGCGAGCCGGATCCGCCGGCCCCGAGGCCCTCGCGGCCCCCGTGGTCTTCGGGGGCGCCGTACGCCAACGGCCCAGCCGCGCCACCCGGTCCGGGCACCGCACCCACCCAGGACCCGCCCGCCACCGCACCGCCCCGGCCGAGGGAGGCTCCGCCGAAATGACCGCCCTGCAGCCCGCCCGCCCCGGTCCACCGGCCGAGCCGTCCCCGGGCCGGACTCCGCGCCGGATCCCGTTCCCGACCGTGGACGAGGTCTCCCGGCACTGCCTCCGGGAGGACGAGCCCGAGACCGTACACATCGAGGTGCATCTGCCCCGGCAGCCGGATCCGGACCGGCTGCGGGCGGCGTTCGGCGAGGCGCTGCGCCGGCACCCGCGGATTCTGATCCGCGAGTCTCCCGGCCGCTGGTACCGGCGGCGCTACGAGTGGGAACTGACCGGCACCCCGGACGTGGATCCGGTTCGTTTTCCGGAGCCCCAGCCCGGCTCGCTGGAGCGGGCGAGGGCCGGAGCCCTGGCCGAGGCCCCACCGTTGTCCGCTTCCCCGCCGGTGCGGCTGGAGGTGGTGAGGCCGTCCGTGACGGACAGCGCGTGCGTGCTGCTGCTGACGCTCAACCACACCGCCCTTGACGGGCCCGCGTGTCTGCGCGTCCTGGCCACAGCCGCCGAGTTGTACGGCGGTGCGGCCGACTCCACGGCGCCACCCGTACGGAATCCGGCCGGCGCGGCAGGGCAGGCCGGGCCTTCGCTGCCCGCCCCGGCGGGCGGGCGGGCGCGCCCCGCCCGGGTGGCACCCGCGCGCGACGCCCGGGAGGACGGCGGAAACGGCCTGCTGCTGGCCGACCTGCCGGTGCCCCGCCGGCCGGCAGGTGTGGACTACACCGTCAACGACCAACTCCTCGTCGCCACCTGCCTGATGATCGCCCGCTGGAACCGGCTGCAGGGCGCGCCACCTCGCCCCATGCGCATCACCATGCCCGTCGACGACCGGCCCCGCGGCGCCGGGATGCCCATCGGAAACGGCACCCGTCTGGTCGAGGTCGCATTCGGGACACAGGAGTGCGCTCCGGAGCCGGGCCCCGAGGAAGTGGCCGCCCTGCTCCACCGCACCGCCGGGCGCACCCGCGCACTGAAGTCCGGGCCCCGCCCCCAACTCGGCTACGCGGCGGGCCTCCTTACGGCCCCCGTCCTGCCCGTCGGGCTACGGGCCGCCCTGACCCGCGGCCTCCGGCGGGCCGCCGCTCCATGGACGTCGACGACGCTGCTCAGCAACATCGGGCGGATCCCCTATCCGCTGGACTTCGCGGAAGCGGGCCGCGCTTCGGCCGTCTGGTTCTCGGCTCCCGCACGCATGCCCCGCGGGCTGACCGTCACCACCGCCAGCACGGGAGGACGGCTGCATCTGGCGCTGCGCTGGTCGCGGGTTCTGCTCGACGACGCGGCCGGGCAGCGCCTGTGCGACTTCTTCACCGAGTCCCTGGCGGCCGTATCGGCCCCGACCTCAACGGACTCAACGGCCGAGCCGACCAAGCCGGCCACTTCAGGAGGTGACGGGCCATGACGGGAGCCCTCCCGGCGGGCCTGCGCGGGTTCTACGAGAACCCGTCCGTTCCCGTCGCCTCCGGCGACGAGCGCAGCCGCCGCCAGGCACTCATGCTTGCCCGGGTACTGACCCATGAGCCCTCCCTCGTCGTGGACGTCGGCTGCGGCGACGGCTCGGCTGCGGCCACGGCCGGTCCCCTGCTGGCCGGTCACCGAGTGGTCGGCATCGACTGGTCCCAGGACGCCCTGCGCCGGGCAGTCACCCGGATGGACCATGTCGTGCGCGGTGAACTGACCGCGGGAGGTCTGCCGTTGCCGGACGCTACGGCCGACGCTGTGCTGTTCAGCGAGGTGGTCGAGCATCTGGCGGATCCCGACAGTGCCATGGACGAGCTGCGCCGGGTCCTCAGACCGGGCGGCCACCTGATGCTCTCCACCCCCAACCTGGCCGCCTGGTACAACCGCGTCCTGCTGTCCGCCGGGGTGCAGCCGGTCTTCTCGGAGGTCAGCCTGCGCGGCATCCACGGCCGGCCGGGGTCCCAGGTGGTGGGCCACCTGCGCCTGTTCACCGCCCGCGCTCTGCGGAGCTTCCTGACCGCAGCCGGGTTCGAGGTGGTCACCCTGGCCGGCGCCCCCTTCCATGGTGTCCCCCGACCGCTGCGCCTGCTGGACCGGGCCGCCTGTGCCGCGCCGTCCATGGCCTCCATCCTCCTGGTGCACGCAAGGCGGGTGTAGGGCCGTGTGGTGGGGGGTGGCCTCGGCCCTGCTGGCCAACGTCTTCTACAGCACCGGCTTCGTACTCGAGAAGCGGGCACTGTCCGCACTGCCACGACTGAGTACGGGGCGGCCCGCCCGGGTGGTACGGCTGCTCATCGGCAGCCCGTTGTGGCTCGGCGGTTCGCTGGCGCTGGCGGCAGGCTTCGCGGCGCAGCTCGCCGTCTACCGCACCCTTCCCATCGCCGCCGCGCAGGGCATCTTCGTCTCCGGTCTCGTGCTGCTCCTGCTCCTCTCCTCGGTGGTGCTGGGTGAGCGCCCCAGTGGCCGCGAGCGGCGGGGAGTGGTCATGATCACCGTGGCTCTGCTGATGGTCGTGGCCTCCCTCCAGGACTCCGACGCGGTCGGCGGTCATGCCTCGGCGAGCCGGGTCCTGCTGATCTGCCTGCCGGCACTCGCGGCGGGACTCTGGCTGTACTGGGCCGTGGAGCGCCGGGCCCGTCGCCGTCACCGGCTGCCCACCGCAGGCGTCGAATACGGCGTGGCTGTCGGCCTGTTGTACGGGGTCAGCTCGCTCGCCATCAAGGGCGTATCGGGTCATCTGACGACCCGTGGTGTGGGGGACGCGGTCTTCGCCCTGCTGAGGTCCCCGTATCCGTACATCCTGTTCTTTACCGGAGTCACCGGGCTGGTGCTGTCCCAGACCGCGCTCCAGCGCTGCCGGGCGTCTCTGATCGTGCCGGTGTGCACCACGGTGACCTGCCTGTTCACGGCCGCGCTCGGCACTTTCGCCTTCGGCGAGTCCCTGCCGGAGGACCCGCTGCGGCTGGCGCTGCGGCTCGGCGGCACCGCGCTCGCCGTCTCCGTGCTGCTGATGCTTCCACGCCACGACGAACCCCCTGCACCTGCGAAGGAACTGGCCCATGAAGCCTGACGACCCGCTGCTCCGGATCATCGCCTGCCCGATCGACAAAGGGCGGCTGACACTCCTCCTGCCGGAGGAGGTCCTCTACAACCCGAGGCTGCACCGCCGCTATCCGATCATCGACGGGATTCCCCAGCTGCTCCCGTCCTCCGGCGTCCGGGTGCCCGACGAGGAGCACGAGCAGATTCTCAAACGGATCGCCCCATGACGCTCGCCGCCCGGATCGCCCCTCGTCTGCCGCCCCGGCTTATCGCCAGGTGCGCCGATCTGCTGTATCCGCGGTATGAGCCGGAGCTGCGCCGGCTGGCCGACTTCTGTCCGCCGGGGGGCACGGCTGTCGATATAGGCGGCTGGTACGGCCCCTGGTCCCGGCGGCTCGCCCGCAGGGCCCGCCGGGTGGTGGTCGTCGAGCCGGTCCCCCACCTCGCCGGTCTGCTGGCCGCGACCACACCCCCCAATGTCGAAGTGGTGCACGCGGCGGCCACCGACCGCGACGGCGGCACGGTGCGACTGTGGCTGCCACCGGGCGACCGCGGCAACCGCGGTGTCTCGTCGCTCGTACGCAGGGACCTGCACGCCCGGTCGATACCGGTGCCCTGTGTCCGAGTCGACAGTCTTGGTCTGCACGGCATCACCCTGATCAAGATCGATGTGGATGGAAGCGAACTGAACGTGCTCCGCGGCGCCGAGGAGACCCTGCACGGTGTCCGGCCCGCGCTTCTCATCGAGCTGGAGGCCCGGATCGGGCCACTGGAACCGGTACTGAACCTGCTGGCCGCCCACGGCTACCGGGGCTGGGTGCTGCCGGGCCGCGACTGGCTGCCACTCTCCGCATTCGACCTGTACGGCCACCAGTCCCGCACCGCGCACGTCGCCGAACACGGCATTCTGCGGCGCACCCTCACCCCGTTCCGGCGGCGCTACGTCAACTCGGTGCTCTTCCTCCACGGTTCCCGACGCCCCGGCAGCGTGGAGGCAGCGGCTGACGCAGGAGGCCGGCAACGTTGACATAATCGCGGCGTGGCCAGACAGAACGCGCGCCGGCGGACGGCGATCGCCCCCGAGGTGCCCTGTCCATGCGGGCTGGGCATGCCCTACGAGAGCTGCTGCGGCCGCTTTCACCGTGGACAGGCCAAGGCGCCCACCGCCGAACTGCTCATGCGCTCGCGCTTCAGCGCCTTCGCGGCCGGCGACGCCGCGTATCTGCGACAGACCTGGCACCCCACGACGAGGCCGACCCACCTGGTACTCGACCCGGAACAGCGCTGGGTCCGGCTGGAGATCCTCGGCACGAAGGACGGCGGGCCGTTCGACAGCGAGGGCGCCGTGGAGTTCCGCGCCCATTACCAGGAAGGCGCGCACTCCCGGTCACTGCACGAGCGGAGCCGCTTCCTCCGTGAGGGCGGCAACTGGCTCTACGTGGGCCCCCTGTCCTCCGTCGTCGTGGTGTAGTTGCCCTGCTGCGCCCGGCCCGCCCCGCCGTCACCCGGCCGAGGGGCGGGGCGGGCGGAGCGCGCGTCGTCCACGGCGAGAGCGACGCTGACCCGGTGCCAGAGCAGCTCGTCCGGGTCGTCCGCGTAGAGCAGCCGTGCCGAGACCGCTTGGGCGGCGGGCGAGTCGGGGCTCCCCGGATCCGGAGGCGGGGCGAGCCGCTGCAAGTAGGCGCGTTCGTACGGATCCTCGATCACCTCCGCGAGCTGTACCGAGTCGAGTACGCAGGCCAGAGCCGCCGCCCGCGCCCATGGATCAGCGGTCTGCCGCAGCAGCAGTCCAACCCGGCGGCCGCGCCAGTTGCGCGGCCGGTGATCCTCCCCGGCCGCAAGTGCGGCGCGCATCTTCGGCGTGGAGCGCCCGCTGAGCAGTTGCGGCTCACGGGCCGCGAACTCCTCCAGCTCATGGGCGAGATAGAGCCAGACCACGGCCCGGTAGCGGTTGAGCCGATAGGTCACCGGACTGACGAGTCCGCAGCGGGCCAGCCGCGTCAAACGGTGCGGACTGATGCCGAGCAGCTGGGCCCCTTCAGCCGTGCCGACGGTCCGGACCCTGCTGCGCAGCGACTCGGGAAAGTCCTGCGTCGCCCGCAGGCGCTCGATCTCCTCCCGGGACACCGCTCTCCGTCGCCCGTGCTCATCGCCCTCCGAACTCGTGCGGATGATGCCCAGCCGCACAGCGAGTGCGAACTCACTTCGCCGCAGGGCCAGTTCACCAGCCGCCCGGGCCGGGCCCAGCAGCCTTCCCGCAGTCTCCGTCTGTAATTCCACGGCAGTCCTCCCCCATGAGGCACGGTTACTCTCTGTGAAAACCGTAGCCCAGCACGGAGAATCCCGTCGGCGCCTGTGGACAACCCTCAGTCGCGGCCCGGCTGCCTCGCGGCGACGCCGAGATGCTCACCGACCCGGTTGACGAGCAGGGTCATTTCGTAGGCGACCTGACCGATGTCCGCCTCGGCCGTACTCAGTACGCACAGACAGCTGCCGTCGCCCGCAGCCGTGACGAAGAGGACTCCCTCGTCGAACTCGACCATGGTCTGGCGCACCTTGCCCGCTCGGAAGTGGCGTCCCGACCCCTTGGCGAGGCTGTGCAACCCCGACGAGACCGCGGCCAGATGCTCCGCGTCCTCCCGTTCGAGTCCGGTACTCGCGCCGGTGACCAGACCGTCGTTGGACAGCACCAGCGCGTGCCGTACATGCTCGACGCGTCCCGTCAGATCGTCCAGCAGCCAGTCCAGCCCTCGTTGCAGTGCCATCTCCCGGTCCTCCCCGTTGGTCGGTCACCTGTGTCACGCGACGCGTGATGTGCCCGCAAGCCTTCACCAACGCCGTCCGACGGGCAAGGAGGATGTGTCCATGGCGAAAAGAATGACCCAGGAGGAATGGCGGGACTTCGTCTCGCACTCCACCCGCACCGGCAAGCTCTCCACCGTCCGTGCCGACGGGAGCCCGCACATCGCTCCCGTCTGGTTCCTGCTCGACGGAGACGACGTGGTCTTCACCACGGGCCAGAACACGGTCAAGGGCCGCAATATGGCCCGTGACGGGCGGGTGGCTCTGTGTGTCGACAACAACGCCCCGCCGTTCGCGTATGCCGTGCTCCAGGGACGCGCGCGACTGATCGAGGACGTGGATCAGGTGGCGCACTGGGCCGCGCGCATCGGTGCACGTTATATGGGCGAGGAACGCGCCGAGGAGTTCGGGGCGCGCAATGGCGTGCCGGGGGAACTCCTTGTGCGCGTACGGATCGAGAAGGTGGTCGCCGAGGCCGGCGTCGCCGACTAGAGCGCCCCCTGCGGCTCGCTCAGCCCGCCGGCTGCCCGACCGAGTCCAGCAGCCGAGCCGTGTGGACCCGCCCGGCGTACTCGACGAGACGCACCAGAACCTCCTTCCCCGAGTCGCGGTCGCGCGCGTCGCACAGGACCACCGGCGTGCCGCGTTCGAGGTCGAGGGCACGCGAGACGTCGTGCGCGCCGTACGTCCGTGCTCCCGCGAAACAGTTGACCGCCACGACGAACGGGATGTCCCGGTGCTCGAAGTAGTCCACCGCGGGAAAGCAGTCCTCGAGCCGCCGGGTGTCCGCGAGGACGACCGCGCCCAGCGCGCCCTGGGACAGCTCGTCCCACAGGAACCAGAAGCGGTCCTGGCCGGGTGTGCCGAACAGGTACAGCGACAGTCCGGACCTGATGGTGATGCGTCCGAAGTCCATGGCGACCGTCGTGGTGGTCTTGTGGCCGACGCCTCCGGTGTCGTCCACGGACTCGCCCGCCTCGCTGAGCTGTTCCTCGGTGCGCAGCGGGCGGATCTCGCTCACCGCGCCGACGAGAGTGGTCTTGCCCACCCCGAAGCCGCCCGCCACCAGAATCTTCAGCGCGAGGGCGGTGATGTCCTCACCCGTGCCGTCAGAGCGCTCGGAGCCCATCGATCACTTCTCTCAGGATCTTTTCGTCAGGTAGCTGTGCGGGGGGTACGGGCCGGCTGACCTTCACATAGCCGGCTTCCAGCAGATCGCCCAGCAGCACCCGCACCACGCCCACCGGAAGATCGGCGTCGGCGGCGAGTTCGGCGACCGACTGGGTCTCCGAGCGGCAGAGCGCGAGCAGCGCCCGGTGCTCGGGCCCGAGCAATGACTCGGCGGCGCTGTCGGCCGCGCTGTCGTCGACGACCACCAGCGCGATCAGGTCGAAGCGCACATTGCTGGGCCCCGGCTTGGTCCGGCCGCCGGTCATCGCGTACGGGCGTACGAGCGGACCCGCCTCGGCGTCGTACCACTGGCTGCCCGGCTGCCGCGGGCCGCCGTCCGTCTCCTCGGTCATGGCGTCATCCGGCGGCGGGCGGCCGCGCGCCGGAGCGCGGCGGCGTGTACAGATGCTCGCCGACACGCTTGACCAGCCGGGCCATCTCGTACGCGATGAGGCCGATGTCCGCGGTCACCGCGCTCAGTACGGCGAGGCAGGAGCCGTCGCCCGCGGCGGCGACGAACAGGAAGCCTTCGTCCATCTCGACCATGGTCTGACGCACGCTCCCGGCATGGAAGTGCCGTCCCGCCCCCTTGGCCAGGCTGTGGAAACCGGAGGCCACGGCCGCCAGGTGTTCGGCGTCCTCGCGGGTCAGTCCGCTCGACGCCCCCACTGCCAGGCCGTCGTTGGACAGCACCACCGCGTGCCGGACCTCTCCGACACGGACCACCAGGTCGTCCAGCAGCCAGTCGAGTTCCCCGGACCGCTGAGCGGTGCCCGTCCTCTGGTGCTCGATCATGTCTGTTCTCCTTCGCTGCCGCGCGCCCAGCCGTTGCGGTAGGCCGCCATACGGTCTCTGGCTTGTTCCGGGGTGCGCCGCCCTGTGTCCTCGCCGTCCGGACCCTGGTCGACGGCCTCCGCATCGGGTGCGGGAGCCTCGCGCAACTGCGGAACGAGGCTCGCTTGCCGGACCCTGCGCGGGAGTTCGATGGCCGCGCCCGGGATGTCCGGCGACGCGGGGCCCGGTCCGGGCGCCCCGCGCAGCCGCAGCGCGGTGACACCGGGCGGCGTCGGGTCCGGCGCCGTGCCGCCCGAGTGCTGCTCCGCCTGCGGAGGCGGGCCCGCGGTGGAGTGCGTGGCCTGTGTGCCGGGAACGCCGGCGAGCGCGGGCCGGGAGGCGGGCGCCGGCACTGACGTACTCCCGTTGCGCGCCGGCCCCGGCAGCGCCCCGTCGCCGAGGTACTGCCCCGGCGTCGCCGCGGACCCGTGCCGCTCCGGCCGGTCCTCGCGCTGGGCCGCCTGTCGCCGGGGCGGTTCGTCGGTCGCGGCAACGGGGCCGGTGGTGACGGCGCTCTGCAGCAGAGCGGTGGGCAGCAGGACGACCGCGGTGGTGCCACCGTAGGGAGACGTGCGCAGGTGGACCTTGATGTCGTGCCGGGCCGAGAGCCGGCTCACCACGAAAAGCCCGAGCCGGTCGCTGTCGAAGAGGTCGAGGGCTTCCGACTGCTGGATACGCCGGTTGGCGTCGGCCAGCGTCTCCTTGCCCATTCCGAGACCGCGGTCCTCGATCTCCAGCGCGTAGCCGTTGCCGACGGGTTCGCCGCTCACCCGCACCTTGGTGTGCGGCGGGGAGAACTGAGCGGCGTTCTCGACCAGTTCGGCGAGGAGGTGCGTGAGGTCGGCGACGGCCGCTCCCCTCACGGCGGCTTCCGGCAGCTGCCGCACCTCGACGCGGGCATAGTCCTCGATCTCCGAGACCGCGGCGCGGACGACGTTCGTCAGCGGTACGGGCATCCGCCACGCCCGCCCGGGCGCGGCACCGGACAGGATGATCAGGCTCTCCGCGTGCCGGCGCATCCGGGTGGTGAGGTGGTCGAGCCGGAACAGGTCGCCGAGTTCGCCGGGGTCGTCGGCCCGACGTTCCATGGCGTCGAGCAGGTTGAGCTGGCGGTGCACCAGGACCTGGCTGCGTCGTGCCAGGTTGACGAAGACTCCGGAGACTCCGCTGGCGAGTTCGGCGCGTTCCACAGCGGCGCTCAGAGCGGCCCGGTGGACCGTCGTGAGTGCCTCGCCGACCTGAGTGATCTCGTCCTCCGCCGAGGGACCGGGCGGGGTTTCGGCCCGTACGTCGATCTCTTCGCCCGCGCGCAGCCTGCGCATGGCGTGCGGCAGTTTCCGGTGGGCGATCTCCAGTGCGCTGTTGCGCAGGGTGACCAGTTCGACGACGAGTCCGCGGCCGATCCGGACGGAGATCACCAGGGACGCGGCAACGGCCCCGAGCCCCAGCAGCACGGCGGCGCCGGCCGGGGCGAGGACTCCGCGGGTCAGCGGGTCGGAGCGGTCGGCCGCCGTCCGGTGCGCCGCCGTCTCCATCTCACGCAATGCCGTTCCGACCGCGGTGAACGACTCGTCCCACGCGGCGGCGGGCACCGCCTGGGCCGCCTTCCGGCCGGGCGGGGCGGCGAGCACCTTGTCCTCGGCGGCGCGCAGCTTTCCGTACGCGCTCCCCTTGGACAGCACCCGCCAGGCGGCACGCTGGGCGTCGGGGAGGTCGGCGACCGCGGACTCGGTGAGTGTCCGCCGGGTCTCGACGGCTCCGGTGAACCGGCGCAGGCGCTCGCCGGAGAGGTTGCGGCTGAGCTGGGCGCCGGACAGCAGCGCGTCCTCGCGTGCCAGCATCTCGACCGCCCGTCCGAATTCCAGCAACACGCGTGCGTCCGAGCCGAGTTCGGCGTCCTGGATACCGGAGAGCGCGCCGCCGACGGCGAAGGCCGAGCCGATGGCCCGGGTGTACGCGACATAGGTCGCGTCCCAGCCCGCGCGCCGGTCCATCACGTTCTTCCGTACGCCCTGGAGCCCTTCGGCGCCGGCCACGAACTGCTGGAGCCGGTCGGCGACGCCGGCCGGCAGGTCGCCGGCGTCGGCAACGGTGTGGCGGTCGCCGAGCCGCAGCTTGGCGATCGCGCGGTCGGTACTCCCGGCCCGCTGTTCGAGTTCGGCTGCCCGTCCCGCGTCCGGTGCGGCCAGATAGCGGACGGCTGCCCTGCGTTCGGCCTGGAGTTCGGCGACGGCGGACGCGACGGGGTTGCGGACCTCGTCGTCGACGCGCTGAAGCTGCTGGAGCCGGGCCACGTCGTGGGCGGTGCTGACGGTGGCGAACGCCCAGAGCGCGAGCAGAGAGACCACGGGCACCATCAGCAGTGAAATGATCTTGGCTCGTACGGTGCGCGGACGCAGCCGCAAGCCGCGGGGCTTGGCCGCCGGCGTGTCGGCGGACCCGTTCGTCCGAACGGTCAGCTGCTCCTCCGCCGAATGTTCGTCGGCCGGCGGGCCGGCGTGCGCGCGGCGTCCGCGGGCCTGAGGCGCGGGAAGCGGCGCAGCCTCGGCGCCCGTTGTCCTGCGGGGTGTTCGCATGGCCTCCTCGTTCCGGATGGCTGGGGCGGATGGCTGGGGACGGGGGAGGCGGGGCGGTGGGCCGGGCGGTGGAGGGCAGGGCCGCGGCCCGGTCCGCGCCGGTCCCCTAGTGAGCTGCGGCGCTCCCGCCCAGCCGCTGTGCCGACGCGGAGGCCTCGCGCTCGCCCGCCGTCGGGGAGAGGGCGACGAAGGCGGACGTCAGGAACAGGTACGACCCGAGGCCGACGGCGAGGGGGAAGACGAACTGCATCGCCGTCGCCCCGGGAAGGTGCCCGTCCGAGGGGCTGACCCGTACACTCACCGCGATCATCCCGGTGTAGTGCATGCTGCTGACCGCCGCTCCCATGACGAGCGAGGCGAGGGCGACCGCGACGGGCGACTTGATGTTGAGGGCCGCCCAGAGGGCCGCGGTGGCGGCCACCACGGCGATGACGACGGAGAGCACGACCCGCACCGGGTCGTAGGCGATGTCACCGTGCAGCCGCAGCGCCGCCATGCCGAG
This sequence comes from Streptomyces sp. NPDC051219, assembly GCF_040682335.1. Taxonomy (NCBI): domain Bacteria; kingdom Bacillati; phylum Actinomycetota; class Actinomycetes; order Kitasatosporales; family Streptomycetaceae; genus Streptomyces; species Streptomyces sp. NPDC051219. Next base: position 91,839 of record NZ_JBFBAS010000020.1, on the reverse strand, counting down.
GTAGTGCATGCTCGCCACGCCCAGCCCGGTGGTGAGGCCGCCGAGCACCAGCGCCCTGACCCGGTCCCGGCCGTAGCCGACGGCGAAGACTCCGCCGCCGACGACGACCATGGCGACCAGCAGACTGAGGATCGTCAGCGGCACGTTGTAGTGGATCTCGGTGCCGCTGACACTGAAGCCGAGCATGGCGACGAAGTGCATCGTCCAGATTCCGGTGCCGATCGCCGAGGCCGCGGTGATCAGCCAGTTGCGGCGCGACCGGCCGCTCGCGCTGAGCGCGCGTACGGTGCAGCGCAGGCCGAGGGCGGCGCCGATGCATGCCATCGCGTACGACAGCACGGGGGTCAGCCAGCCGAAGGCGGCGTGGTCCAGGTGTCCCATGGCCCAGGGACGCTAGTCCGGGTGAGGGCGCGAACAAGGGGCGCATTTCGAAAGCTGATGGAATATGACAGAGATACGTTCTCGAACGACCACGCCGAGTTCGAAGATGACACCGTACGTAAGGTGCAGGCTTGAGGGATCATGTGCGCATGAGCGAGGACCACACTCACGTCCAGGAGTTCTTCGGGGCGCGTGCCGCCGACTGGGACACCCGCTTCCCTGACGACGGACCCGCCTACGCCGCGGCCGTGGCCGAACTGGGACTGCGCCCCGGGGACTCCGTACTCGACGCGGGATGCGGCACCGGCCGCGCCCTGCCCGCGCTGCGGGCCGTGGTCGGTCCGGGGGGCACGGTACTCGGAGCGGACCTGACGCCGGCGATGCTCGTGGCGGCCGTACGGGCCGGGCGGGACCGCGGCGCGGGACTGCTGCTCGCGGACGTCGCCCGGCTGCCGCTGCGGGCGCGGTCGCTGGACGCCGTCTTCGCCGCGGGACTGATCGCTCATCTGCCAGAACCGGCTGCCAACCTGCGGGAGTTGGCCCGGGTGGTACGGCCGGGCGGTGTGCTGGCGCTCTTCCACCCCATCGGGCGGGCCGCCCTGGCCGCGCGCCAGGGCCGCGAGATCACCGCCGACGACCTGCGGGCCGAGCCCAACCTCCGTCCTCTGCTGGCCGGTTCGGGCTGGCGGATGACCTCGTACGCCGACGAGGACGCCCGCTTCCTCGCGCTGGCGGTGCGTCAGGACTGATACCAGGCCGGGCAGCGCCGGCGCTCAGTCGGCCGGAGCGGCCGGCCGGCCGGTGTGCGGCACCGGGCAGCCCCGCAGGCCCGGAACCGGGAACGTGCCCAGTTCGCCGACCCGGTAGCCGCCCGGGTAGCCCTTGATCTCCGGATTCTGGCGGGCGTAGTGCGGCTCGGTGCGTGGCGGCAGCAGCCGTACGGCACGGGCACGCAGGCGCAACGCGCCCCGGACCGCCGCGCGTGCGGCAGGCCGCGGCTGTTCGTATCGGAATGCCTTCAGCAGGGAGTCGTCGAGCAGCGCCAGACTCGCGCCGCGGAGCACCGGCGCGAGGACGCGCGGGTACCAGGAGCCCATCAGGTCCAAGGTCGCGTCGGAGACCTTGCGCCCTCCCTCGTCCCAGGCGAAGTGGGCGGCCTCGTAGTCGTCCAGGAAGCGCTCGAACTCCTCGTACGATCCGGGGATTCCGGTGATTCCCATGTGCCGTCCGAGGGTGCGGTAGTAGGCGGCGGACGCGCGTTTCTCGTGGTCGGACAGCCGGCGCCAGCCGTACGCGTCCAGCCAGCGCTTCGGCGTGACGACGAAGGTGCACAGCACGTAGCGCATGTCGTCGTTGCTGATGTCGTAGCCGCGGTGCATCCGGTTGATCCGGCGGAGAGCGGTACGGCCTTCCTCGCTCTCGAATCCGTGCTCCACCACGGCGTCGAGGAGCAGCGCGGTGTCGTCGTACCGCTTCTGGGGGCGGTCCGTGAACTCGGCGGTTTCCGCGAGCAGCCGTCCGATGGCGGGCACGGCATAGGTCCGGTAGAGGGCCAGTTCAAGAGCGCGGGTGAAGTCCCAGGGGAACTCGTAGGTCGCGGTGAGCCGGTAGATGGTGAGGAAGTCCCGCTCCGGGTCGAGCCGCAGGATCTCCTTCAGCCGGTCGTAGCGCTTCACCGCGCGATCCCCCTTCTGTCGACGGAGGTCCAACTCTACGTTCCTGGGGAAGACTTGAAAGATCGGGTGATCGCACTAGTGAGGGGCAGGTGATCGGGGTGATCGAGAAGATCCGGCAGTTCCTCGTACGGGACAGGGGTACCGGCGCCGCGAAGCGGCCGGGAGCGGCGCGCCCCTCAGTGCAGCGGCACAACCTCTTCGAGGCAGCAGCGACCTATGTGTCGGCCTGTGCCGAGGACGACCAGGACGGCATCGACGAGGCCGCGACCTGGGTTTCGCCCGAAGCGCTGTCCTTCGGTGTCAGCGAGCTGGCCTGCCGGGCCGTGATCGCCCTGGCCCGGGAGCGCGGGGAATCCCCGCAGACCGTGGCGCGTACCCTCCTCGGCCTGCCCGTTGCCTGACGTCGGTGCCCGTCGTGTCGTATCCGGAGAGCGCCTCGGACGGGCTGAGACCGGCCCGCGCCGCGTCCGCGAGCGCTTCGCGGACCTCTCGCGGGGTGCGCGGGCGGTGCCCCGGGCCACCGCAGCAGCCCTGCCTGAAACGCAGCCCGGCCAGCAGGACGGCGGTGAGTGCCCGCCACGCGGCCGTGTCGCGGCGCCTGGGAGCGGCAAGCGCGGAGCCGGCGTCGAGCAGCGGCCCGCCGCACCGCGGGCAGACGTCCTGGCGGACGCCTGCGTAGTCCGGGGCCTTTTTGAAGGAGACCCGGCACGGCAGGCAGACGAAGTGGGACCTGGCGGGGGGCATGCGCGTGATCGTAAACGTGGTGACGGGGCGAACCGAACGATTTTCGGCGGGCCCGCTCTCGACGGCCGGGTTACCGACTGGTTAGGGTGCGCCGACGACAAGCGATCGGGAGGATGCCGTGGCCGGGACGGACGACAGCGGCGGCAGCGGCGAAGCCGGCGCCGATGACTCGCTGTATGTGCTGACCGCTGTGCTGCTCACCCCGGCGCAGTTTCCGAGCGTGCTCGGTGACGACTTTCCCGAGGCCTGTGCGGCGCTCGGGCTGGAGGTGTACGAAGGCGGCTACGGACTGGTGCTCGGCCAGGACAGCGACGGCGCCCGGTGGACCGTCGTGATCGACGACGTGTCGCTCGTGGCGGTGGCCATCGCATCCTGGGACTGCGGCATGGAGTACGACCTGTCGCCGGACGAACGCTCCGTCGTCGTCTCCCTGGCCGGCTGGCCGCTGGCGGTCGCTGTCGCGGCTCCCGGACTACCTGCCCCGCACGACCCGGAGCCGGGCGCGGACGGCACCGGCCGGCCACCGCTGGCGCCGCCGGACGCCGGGCAGTGGGGTCCGCCGCAGAGGCGGCTCGGGGCCGATGAGATCGCGCTGCAGTGGGCCGCATGGCGGGAGCAGTTCGACGACACCGACGCCGTTCCTGCGGCGGAGAGCGCCGCAGGCGGTGCGACCGGTGGTCACGCGGGCGTGCGCCGCGCGCTGGCAGAGGCGCACGGCTACGCGGACACGCCCCCGCCCCTCGGCCGCGTCCGGTCGGCCTTCGCGTCGGGCGGTGCCCGTACGCTGCGCGCCGACGGCCCGGGCTGGTCCATGGTCGCCAGGACGGACGACATCGCGTTCATCCTGCTCGACGACGAGCCCGGCGAGGTACTGCCGGTGGGCCGCGGCCCGGCCCTGCCTGGCCTGCTGGAGGCCCTGGACAAGGTGGCGGTCCGACCGGCCTGAGGCGCGCCGCCCGAGGTTCACACCCGCCGGAGCGGCTGGTGCGGTCCCTCCGGGAGCTCGATCCTGATCCGGTCGCCGGGGCGCACCACCCCGCCCGTGTGCACCACGCTCATGATCCCGGCCTTGCGCACGATGTTGCCCACGGCGTCCCTGCCCACGACCCGCTTGAGCAGACCGTCCTGGAAAGCGTCGATCTGCAGGCACGGGTTGCGCAGGCCGGTCACTTCGACGACTGCCTCGGCGCCGAGGTGCAGCAGCGTGCCGGTGGGCAGTCCGAGAAGGTCGATACCGACGGTGGTGACGTTCTCGCCGAGCTGCCCCGGCTCGACCTTGAAGCCTTCGTCCGCCACTTCGTCGAAGAGTTCCTGATGAATGAGGTGGACCTGTCGGAGGTTCGGCCGGGTGGGGTCCTGCGCCATCCGGGAGCGGTGCTTCACCGTCACCCCCGCGTGCACGTCTCCTTCGACGCCGAGCCCGGCCAGCAGGGTGATGCCGTCCCTGTTCGGCTTGGTGAACGAGTACGTGTCGTTCCTGCTGACCGCCGTTATCGTTCCGCTGGCCATCGTGCGGACACACCCCCTGCCCAGTCGTGGCCGTCGGCTCCGTCAGCGGCCTATCTCCTTGCGCGTGACCCTGCGCAGCCTGCGCCGCTGCGAGGAGTCCAGCAGAAGATACGCGGCCACGGGCACACCGATCATCACCAGCAGTGCCGGCCAGAACCCGATCACCCAGATCAGGGCGATCCCTACCACCACGCCGCCGGTGGCGACCTTCGCGCTCTTCGACATCTCGGATGCCTCCTCCGCGGCTGCCGCCGCTTCCTGCCCGGTCAACGCCCGGCCACGGCCGCTGGTTCCCCGGACCGCAGGGACTCGCCCACGACGTGCAGATGGCGGAGCGCCTGCCGGTACGAGTCCACGAGTCCGGCCTCTGTGTAGGAGATACCCAGCGAGCGGCAGTGTGCGCGCACCAGGGGCTGCACGAGCCGCAGGTGTGGGCGGGGCATGCTCGGGAAGAGGTGGTGCTCGATCTGGTAGTTGAGGCCGCCGAGGAACCAGTCGGTGAGCGGTCCGGCCCGCCCCCTGGCCTGCCGCTGGGTGAAGACAAGGATGTCCGCGGCGACGTCGGGGTCCTTCTCCGTGTGGTTGGGATGGGCGTAGTGCCTGTTGTGCTTGTCGTTCCACCAGTACGCGCTCATGCCCAGCAGCAGGTTGGCGTGGACCAGCTGGATGACGCGGCTCCGGTGCCGGTCGCCGGTGATCTGCTGATGTCCGGCGTCATGGCCGAAGAACGCGGTGCGTGCGGACAGTACCGCCAGCAGGGGCGCGAGAAGCAGCACCCACCAGGAGTCTCCGAGGAGTGCCGTACCCGTCACGACGGCGGCCAGGGCGAGGAGATTGGCGATGATTCCGAGGGTGTACCAACCGGGCCGCCGCTCCAGGAGCCCCTGCCCCTTCACGGTGCGCAGCAGCGGTGCGATCGCTGCCAGTGGCTTGTTTTTCGAGCGTTGCGTGGGACATGTACGTCTCCGGTCTGCCGGCCGATGCGCTGACCTGATGAAACGTACGGATCGGTGACCCTGCGCAGCCATGGAGGCACCACCCGGACCGGTCTGGGCACAGCACCCGGGCCACGGGGTGGCGCTGGATACACCCCGGCTCCCGTGAGCCGCGTCACCTCGGCGCGCTCCCGCCGTCCGCCGGGGTCAGGTACGCTCGGCGACCCCACTAGTCAAGTTTGAGGAATGCGTCTTGGCTGTGCACACGCTCCCCGCGGCAACGCCCTCCCTGATCACCGAACTCGTCCGCTGCTCCGCCGTCTTCCACAGGTACGGAGCGTGTCGCGGGCGGCTCGGCGGCAGCCGCGGGGGGCGCGCGAGGATGACGACGCGCCGGGGGGCGTGCCCGCCGCGCAGGCCTTCGCGGCGCGCGATCTCCCGCCGCTGCCCGCTGTCCCCGCCCGCTCCGACGAGCCGGGCACACCCCCTCCGCTCGACACCGAGACGGATCCCGCACCGGGAATCGACGTGGCGGCACTGGAGTTCCTGGCCGCGGCGGCGGCCGCGACCGCACACCGGATGCTCGCCGAGGCGCTGACGCCCGGCCACGAACAGCAGCCCCTGGAGACCGCGTTGACCGCGGAGCAGGACGCCGTACGACTGGCCGCCCGCCGCCCGGGAGGGCACCTCTCCGCACGGCTCGCGGCCGGCACGGGACGGGAGCGAACCGAACTCGCCCTGGCCGTACGCGCCTGGGAGTACGGCGGCAGCGCCTCGCTCGCCGTACTGGAGGAGGAGTGGTCCCCCGGACCGGAGGCGCTGGCCCGCGCCCGCGCGTCGCTCGAGGCGGCCTGGGACGACGACGAACGGCCCCGGCTGCGCGCCACCCGAAACCGCTGGACCGTGGTGGGTACAGGCACGCGGTTGCGCTACGGGCACGACGGTCGCTGGTGGCCGTACCGCAAGGAGGGGGGCCGCTGGACCCCGGCCGGCCCCGCCGACCACGACCCGGCGGCGGCGCTCGCGATGCCGGTGGTCTGAGGCAAGGCGGGCCGGGCCGTTCGGGTGCGGGCCCGCGCGGCCGGACGTACGGTGGCTCTGTGGGTCAGATGGTCTTGGTACGGATGGCGGGAGCCCCCGATGGCCGGTGAGATCTCCTTCTTCGAACTGGGCGTGGCGGACGCCGAGCAGGCCCGCATCTTCTACGGCGGCCTGTTCGACTGGGACTTCCAGCCCGGACCGGCCGACGGCGGCGGCTTCGCGATCCGGACGCCCCAGATCCCCGGCGGCCTGCACGGCGGCGACGCCGGCGCGAGTCCGTACCTGTTCTTCAAGGTCGACGACATCGAGGCCGCGCTCACGCGCGTCCTCGAACTCGGCGGCACCGTCGAGGCGTTCGACTCCGGCGGCGACGCCGACTCGATCGCGAAATTCGGGCACTTCAAGCTCTGCCGCGACAACCAGGGCTCCCCGTTCGGCCTGCACCAGCCCCCCGCCGGGCAGTCCTGACGGCAGGGGGCAGGGCCCGGGGGATCAGCCGCGGGCCGCCAGCAGGTGGTCCATGGCGAGCTGGTCGAGGCGTTCGAAGGCCATTCCGCGGGCGGCGGCCGCTTCGACATCGAAGTCCTCGAACGCGCGTCGGTCGGCGAGCAGTCCGGCCGGCGTCTCGCCCTCGTCCAGCGTCGGGCGCGCGAGTTCGTCGAGACGTGAGGCGCGCAGGGCCTCCTGGACCTCCGGGTCGGCGCGGAAGGCGGCGGCCCGCTCCTTGAGGATCAGATAGTTGCGCATGCACCCGGCCGCCGATGCCCAGACGCCGTCGGAGTCCTCGGTACGGGGCGGCTTGAAGTCGAAGTGGCGCGGGCCCGCGTAGCCGGCCGTCTCCAGCAGGTCGACGAGCCAGAACGCGGACCGCAGGTCACCCGCGCCGAAGCGCAGGTCCTGGTCGTACTTGATGCCGTTCTGACCGTTGAGGTCGATGTGGAACAGCTTGTCCGCCCACAGCGCCTGCGCGACCCCGTGCGGGAAGTTCAGTCCCGCCATCTGCTCATGGCCGGTCTCCGGATTGACGCCGAACAGATCGGGCCGCTCCAGCCGCTCGATGAAGGCCAGGGCATGGCCGACGGTGGGCAGCAGGATGTCGCCGCGCGGTTCGTTCGGCTTGGGCTCGATGGCGAAGCGCAGCTCGTAGCCCTGCCCGGTGACGTACTCGCCCAGCAGGTCGAAAGCCTCCTTCATCCTGTCCAGGGCGGCGCGTACGTCCTTGGCGGCGCCGGACTCCGCACCCTCCCGGCCGCCCCACGCCACGTACACCCGCGCGCCGAGCTCGACGGCGAGGTCGATGTTGCGCATCGTCTTGCGCAGCGCGTACCGCCGTACGTCGCGGTCGTTGGCGGTGAAGGCCCCGTCCTTGAAGACCGGGTGGGTGAAGAGGTTGGTGGTGGCCATCGGCACCACCAGACCCGTCTCGTCCAGCGCCTGCCGGAAGCGTTTGACGTGCGACTCGCGCTCGGCCTCCGAGGCGCCGAAAGGAATCAGGTCGTCGTCGTGGAACGTCACGCCGTACGCGCCCAGGCCGGCGAGGTGCCGTACGGCCTCGACGGGGTCGAGGGCGGGCCGGCTGGCCTCGCCGAACGGGTCGCGGCCCCGCCATCCCACGGTCCACAGGCCGAAGCTGAATTTGTCCTCGGGGGTCGGCTGGTGGCTCATACATGCTCCCTCGACTATTTCGTCATGGCCCTTAACAAATTAGTATCCACGAGCATCGCTGGGAAGAGCCCCCATGGCCGAGAGCTCATGGCCTCGCAGGAACGGAGAGTCTGATGTCAGCACCCGAGGGGCCCGAGGGGCCGCTCGTCGTCGGCGTGGACAGTTCCACCCAGTCCACCAAGGCACTGGTCGTCGACGCCTCGACCGGCCAGATCGTGGCGAGCGGCCAGGCCCCGCACACCGTCTCCGGCGGCGCCGGCCGGGAGAGTGACCCCGAGCAGTGGTGGGAGGCGCTGTGCGCGGCGGTCCGGGCCTGCGGCCCGGCGGCGGGCCAGGCTGCCGCGGTGTCGGTGGCCGGGCAGCAGCACGGGCTGGTCACCCTGGACCGGGCGGGCCGGCCGGTCCGCCCTGCACTGCTGTGGAACGACGTACGCTCCGCCCCGCAAAGCGAGCGGCTGATCGAGCGGCTGGGCGGCCCGGGAGCCTGGGCGAAGCGGATCGGCAGCGTGCCGGGGCCGTCCTTCACCGTGGCCAAGTGGGCGTGGCTGACCGAGCACGAGCCGGAGGCGGCCCGCGCGACGGCCGCTGTCCGTCTGCCGCACGACTACCTCACCGAGCGGCTCACCGGACGCGGCACCACCGACCGGGGCGACGCCTCAGGCACCGGGTGGTGGGCGGCGGCCACCGAGGCGTACGACGAGGAGGTCCTCGAACTGGCGGGCCTCTCCCCCGCCCTGCTGCCCGAGGTGGTACGGCCGCGCGAGGTGGCCGGCACACTGCGGGACGCGTCCGGTCTCCCGTTCTCCAAGGGCATCCTGGTCGCCGCCGGCACCGGCGACAACGCCGCCGCAGCGCTCGGACTGGGCCTGGCCCCGGGCGGCCCGCCGGTGCTGAGCCTGGGTACGTCCGGCACGGTCTTCGCCGTTTCGGAGCGCCGGCCCGCCGATCCGACGGGCACCGTGGCCGGCTTCGCCGACGCCCGCGGCGACTGGCTTCCACTGGCCTGCACGCTCAACTGCACGCTCGCCGTCGACCGGATCGCCGCCCTTCTCGGCCTGGACCGGGAGGCGGTGGAGGCGGGCGGCGACGTGGTCGTGCTTCCGTTCCTCGACGGCGAGCGGACACCCCACGCGCCGCACGCGTCGGGGCTCCTGTACGGGCTCCGCCACGACACCTCACCAGGACAGGTGCTGCAGGCGGCCTACGACGGAGCGGTGTACGCACTGCTCGCGGCCCTCGACGGGGTCCGGGACGGCGGCGCCGACTCCGCCGCTCCTCTGCTGCTCATCGGGGGCGGCGCCCGCGGAACGGCCTGGCGGGACACCGTACGCAGACTCTCCGGACGTGCCGTACAGGTCCCGGACGCCCGGGAGCTGGTGGCGCTCGGCGCCGCCGCACAGGCCGCCGGGCTGGTGACCGAGGAGGACCCGGCGGCGGTGGCGCGGCGCTGGGGCACGGCGCACGGGCCGATCCACGCGCCGCTGCCCGTGGACAACGGGGCCCTGGACCGGCTGGGCTCCATACTCGCCGACGGCGACGCGCTCCTCAGGCAGGAGAAGGCCCGATGACAACCCCACTGCCTCACACCCAGCAGGACATACGCCGGCGGAACCTCTCCCTGGTGATGCACACCGTCGCCGCACAGGGGCCGCTGTCCCGGGCCACCGTCGCCGGCCACATCGGGCTGACCCGTGCAGCCGTGTCCTCCCTGGTGGACGAGCTCGTCCGCGGCGGGCTGCTGGTCGAGCTGGGCCCCGAGCAGCCGTCCGGTACGGTCGGCCGGCCCGGCAGCGCCCTCGCCCTCGGCAAGCGGGGGCCGGTCGGCATCGGCGCCGAGATCGGCGTGGACCACCTCGCGGTGTGCGCGGTGGACCTGTGCGGCAAGGTGCGGGCCCGGGCAACGGCCGAGGGCAGCAACCGGGGACGGCCGCCCGGACCGGTGCTGAAGGAACTCGCCGAGCTGGTACGGCAGGTGACGGACGCGGCGCGCGGATCAGGGCTGCGTCCGGCCGGGCTCGCCGTCGCCGTACCGGGACTGGTGGCGCGGGGCACCCGGACGGTCGTCCGCGCACCCAACCTCGACTGGACCGAGGTGGACCTCGGCGCCGCCCTCCCGTACAGCGGCGAGCTCGGCGTGGACAACGAGGCGAATCTCGGCGCGCTCGCCGAGCTGTGGATCGGCGGCGATCCCGCGCCGCAGGACTTCGTCCACGTCTCCGCCGAGATCGGCATCGGCGCCGCCGTCGTGGTCGAGGGCCGCCTGCTGCGCGGTACGCACGGCTTCGCGGGAGAACTGGGTCATGTGCCGGTCCGTCCCGAGGGGCCGCGCTGCCCCTGTGGCGGACGCGGCTGTCTCGAGCAGTACGCCGGTGAGGAGGCCGTACTGCGGGCGGCCGGGCTCACCGCCCGGGGCAACCCCATCGACCTCCTGGCCGACCGCGCGGGCGGGGGCGACCCGGCGGCCCGCCGGGCCCTGCGCGGGGCGGGCGCCGCACTCGGAATCGCGCTGGCGGGTACGGTCAATCTGCTCGACCCGCAGGCCGTGGTGCTCGGCGGCGCTCAGTCGCGGCTCGCACCCTGGCTGCTGCCTTCCCTGGAGAGGGAGTTGACCCGGCGCACGGCGGATCCGGCACGCCCTTCCCTCGTGGTCTCACGACTTGGCTCCGAGGGGCCGCTGCTGGGTGCCGCTCACTCCGTCGTACGGGCGGTCCTGGACGACCCGGCGGCGTACGCGGCATCGTAGGCCCGGGGTGTCCGTTCCGCCGGCGGGGCCGCGCCACGTACCGTTGCTTTCCATGGAGCGCCAGGACGAACAGCCCAGCCGCAGACGCCTGTTGCGCGGCGCCGCCCTGACCGCCGCTGCGGGGGTCCTGCTGCCCGGTTCGGGCGGTGCCGCATCCGCGGCCGACACCGACTACCCGCTCGCACGCTGGTCGGGGTCCTCGCCCACCAACTTCACGGCGTCGTCGCGTCCTTCGGAGTATCCCGTGCGGCGGGTGATCGTGCACGTCACCCAGACGACGTTCACCGGCACCCTCGGGATCTTCCAGAATCCGGCCAAGAAGGTCTCCGCGCACTACGTGGTCCGTTCCTCGGACGGATATGTCGCACAGTGCGTGCGCGAGCGGGACATCGCCTGGCACGCCGGCAACTGGGAGTACAACGCCCACAGCATCGGCATCGAGCACGAGGGCTGGGTCGACCGGCCCCGGTATTTCACCGACGCGCTGTACGAGCGGTCCGCGGCGCTCACCGCCACCGTCTGCGACACCTACGGCATCCCGAAGGACCGTGCGCACATCATCGGCCACCACGAGGTCCCCGGCGCCACGCACACCGATCCCGGACCGCTGTGGGACTGGGCCCGCTACATCAGGCTGGTCAACTTCGCCTGACCTCCCACAGCGCCGCGCCGGAGACGCGGAAAGGCGCCCACCACGGCCTGTCGGGCCCGGCGGCTCGGCCGGCACGGGATCCAGCCGTCCGGCGAAGCACCGCACCCGCGCCACGGTGCCCGCACGCCCCGCACACCGGCCGGCCGCCCGGGCCCGTGGACACCACGGCAGCGCCCCGGACTCCCGGGCGTGCGTCAAGGTGGCCGCCCGCGCAGCCCGGCCTGCTCTCCCGCACTGCGGATACGGCCCGTTTTCCTTACTGTCGGTGGATGGGCACACGGCGCGGCCGGTCCGGCCTGCCGGGCCCCTGACGGTGCACTCCGACTGTCGAACCCTCAGGAGTTCCCATGCCTCAGCTCTTCATCGGCGGCCAGTGGACCGTCGCAGTCGACGGGCAGGTGCGCGAGATCCGCTGCCCGGCGGACGGCACGCTGGTCGGGACCGTCGACGAGGCGGGACCGAAAGACGCGGCCGCGGCGATCACCGCCGCCCGTGACGCCTTCGACCGGGGACCCTGGCCCGGTACCCCGGCCGCCGAACGAGGTTGGCTACTGCTGCGCGTCGCCGACCTGCTGGAGCGCGACAAGGAAAAGTTCGCGCGGGCGGAGTCCCTGGACACGGGCAAACGTCTGGTCGAGAGCGAACTGGACATGGACGACATCGCGAAGTGCTTCCGCTACTACGGAAACCTCGCCGCCTCCGGTGGAAACGACCGGGTCGTCAACACCGGCGTGCCCGACGTGGACAGCAGGGTGGTGCATGAGCCGGTCGGGGTCTGCTCGCTGATCACCCCGTGGAACTATCCGCTGCTCCAGACCTCCTGGAAGGTCGCGCCGGCGCTCGCCGCGGGCAATGCGTTCGTCCTCAAGCCCAGCGAACTGACGCCGCACACCGCCATCGGCCTGATGCGGCTGCTGGCCGAGGCGGGCCTGCCGGACGGGGTCGCGAATCTCATCCTGGGCGCCGGCCCCACCGCGGGCGCGCCGCTCTGCGAGGACCCGCGGGTCGACATGGTGTCGTTCACGGGCGGCCTCGTCACCGGCCGGCGCGTCATGGCGGCGGCTGCCCCCACGGTGAAGAAGGTCGCCCTGGAACTGGGCGGAAAGAATCCGAACATCGTCTTCGCCGACGCCGATTTCGAAACGGCCGTCGACTACGCCCTGATGGCCGTGTTCCTGCACTCCGGCCAGGTCTGCTCGGCCGGGGCGCGGCTGCTGGTCCAAGACGAACTGCACGACTCGTTCGTCGCGGAGGTGGTCAAGCGCGCCCGCACGATCCGCATGGGTGGCCCGTTCGACGACCATGCCCGCACCGGACCACTGATCTCCGCGACGCACCGCGAAAAGGTGGAGGCGTATGTGGCGGCCGGCCTGGCCGAGGGAGCGGTCCTGCGCTGCGGCGGGTCCCGCCCGGACGACCCGGCCCTGCAGAACGGCTACTACTACCCGCCGACCGTGCTCGACGAGTGCACGCCGGCCATGTCAGTGGTGCATGAGGAGTCGTTCGGCCCGGTGCTCACTGTCGAGCGCTTCCGCAGCGAGGCCGAGGCCGTCGCACTTGCCAACGACACCGTCTACGGACTGACCGGCGCCGTCTGGTCCCAGGACATCGCCCGGACGCACCGGGTGGCCTCCCGGCTGCGAGCGGGAACCGTATGGATCAACGACTTCCATCCTTACGTGCCCCAGGCGGAGTGGGGCGGCATGAAGCAGTCGGGCTTCGGCCGGGAGCTGGGGCCCGCCGGACTGGCGGAGTACGAGGAGGCCAAACACGTCTGGCGCAACCTCGCGCCACAACCGCAGCGGTGGTTCGAATGAGTACGGAGTCTCCCGGCCGGGAGCCGGACCCCTCCGATGCCGTCCGGGCCCAGAGGCAGCAGGACGACGATTCGCTCGCCGAACTCGGCTACCGCTCCGAGCTCAAACGCACGCTCGGCAACTTCCACACCTTCGCCGCCGGGGTCAGTTACATCTCGATCCTGACCGGCACCTTCCAGCTCTTCTACTTCGGCGTGGCCTTCGGCGGGCCCGCCTACTGGTGGTCCTGGCCGATGGTGTTCGTGGGCCAGCTGATGGTGGCCCTCTGCTTCTCCGAGCTTGCGGCCCGCTATCCCTTGGCCGGGTCGATCTACAACTGGGCCAAGAGGATGGGCGGCCCGCACATCGGCTGGCTCGGCGGCTGGATGATGATGACGGCCACCATGGTGACGCTGTCGGCCGTGGCGCTTGCCTACCAGGTCACGTTGCCGCAGATCGACGACTGGTTCCAGTTCGTCGGGGACGGCAGCGGCGAGAACGACGCGGCGGCAAACGCCGTGCTGCTCGGCTCGGCGCTGATCCTCTTCTCCACCCTGGTCAACGCCTTCGGCGTCAGGCTCATGGCGCGGATCAACTCCGCCGGTGTGTTCATCGAGCTGATCGCGGCTGTCGCCCTGATCATCCTGCTCGCGGCGCACATCACCCGCGGCCCCGGCACCGTGCTCACGGAGACCTACGGGCTCGGCGAAGGTGAGCGACTCGGCTATCTGGGCGCGTTCCTGACCGCGTCGCTGGCATCCGCGTACGTGATGTACGGCTTCGACACCGCCGCCTCCCTCGGCGAGGAGTCGCACGACCCGTCCCGCAACGCGCCGCGAGCCATCCTGCGGGCGCTCATCGCGTCGTTCGTCATCGGTGGCCTGATCCTTCTCTTCGCCCTGATGGCCGTACCGGATCTCTATGCGAAGGAGCTGTCCACCGAAGGACTGCAGTACGTGGTGCTGGAGACTCTCGGACCGACCATCGGCGAGATCGTTCTGTGGTGCGTGGTCGTGGCGATCACGGTCTGTGTACTGGCGGTGCATGCCGCCGGCATCCGGCTGATGTTCGCCATGGCGCGGGACAACAACCTGCCGGCGGGCTCGGTGCTGGCCCGGGTCAGCCCCCGCTTCCATACACCGGTGGTGCCGGCCGTCGTGATCGGGGTGGTGGGTGTCTTCATCCTGGTGATCAACATCAACCAGCCCCAGATCTTTTCCGTGATCACCAGCATCGCGATCATCATGATCTATGTGGCCTACCTGATGGTCACCGCGCCGATGCTGGTGCAGCGGCTGCGTGGCCGGTGGCAGCCGCAGGAAGGCGCGTTCTCGCTCGGCCGGCTGGGTCTGCCCGTCAACATCCTCGCGGTGCTGTGGGGCACGGCGATGTCCGTCAACCTTGCCTGGCCGCGTCCCGAGGTGTACAACGCCACCGGTCCGCAGCACTGGTACCTGCGCTGGGGCGCGTTCCTCTTCGTCGGCGTCGTCGCGGGCGGCGGTTTCGCCTACTACTGGTTCGTACAGCGCAGTCGTACGGGCGTGCTCGAGTCCCACCGGGCCGACGTCCCCACCGCATGAGCTCTGGAGAGACGATGTCCGCTGCAAGCTCCCCCGCCGCGTTCGACTACGTCGTGGTCGGCGGCGGTACGGCCGGCGCCGTCGTCGCCGCGCGGCTGACCGAGAACCCGGACGTCAGCGTCTGCGTCGTCGAGGCCGGCCCCTCCGACGTGGGTGACGAGAACATCCTCAGGCTCGACCGGTGGATGGCCCTGCTGGAATCCGGATACGACTGGGACTACCCGGTGGAGCCGCAGGAGAACGGCAACAGCTATCTGCGGCACGCCCGCGCCAAGGTGCTGGGCGGCTGCTCCTCGCACAACTCCTGCATCGCCTTCTGGGCACCGGCCGAGGACCTCGACGAGTGGGTGGCGCTGGGCTGTACCGGCTGGAGCGCGGCGGACTGCTTCCCGCTCTTCCGGCGTCTGGAGAGCAACGACGCGCCCGGCGACCACCATGGACGGTCGGGCCCGGTCACCATCCGTACAGTCCCTCCGAAGGACCCGTGCGGGGCGGCCATCCTGGCGGCGTGTGCGGAGGTGGGCATTCCCACCACGCCGTTCAACACCGGCACCACGGTGGTGCGGGGCGCGCACTGGTTCCAGATCAACGCGCGTCCGGACGGGGTCCGGTCCTCGGCGTCGGTGTCCTATCTGCACCCGGTACTGGGCAGGCGCCCGAACCTCGAAGTACGGACCGGCCTGACGGCCAAGCGGCTTCTGTTCGAGGAGGGTGGCCGGCGCTGCACGGGCGTCGAGTACCTGGAACCCGACCGGATCCATACCGGCGAGGTCCGGGCACGGCGCGAGGTGATCGTCTGCTGTGGAGCCATCGACTCGCCGAAGCTGCTGATGCTGTCGGGCATCGGACCGGCCGGGCATCTGCGGGACTGCGGCGTGGAGGTACGGGCCGACTCCCCCGGGGTCGGCTCCCGCCTCCAGGACCATCCCGAGGGCGTGATCATGTGGGAGGCGAAGCAGCCCATGGTCACCTCCTCCACCCAGTGGTGGGAGATCGGCATCTTCACGACCACCGAGCCGGGCCTGGACCGGCCGGACCTGATGTTCCACTACGGCTCGTTGCCATTCGACCTGAACACCTACCGGCGCGGCTATCCGACCACGGACAACGCCTTCTGCCTCACCCCGAACGTCTCCCGCGCCCGTTCCCTGGGCACGGTCCGGCTGCGCACACGCGACTACCGGGACAAGCCCAAGGTCGACCCGCGTTACTTCACGCACGAGCACGACATCCGGGTGATGACATACGGGCTGCGGCTGGCCCGCGAGATCGCGGCTCAGGTCCCTATGGCGAACTGGACCGGAACGGAACTCGCTCCGGGACCCGGCGCGATGTCCGACGAGGTGCTCTTCGCCTACCTCCGCGAGACCCACAACACCGTCTACCACCCGGCCGGGACCGTGCGGATGGGGCGCCCGGAGGATCCCACGTCGCCGCTCGATCCGCAGCTGAGGGTCAAGGGCGTCGACGGGCTGCGGGTGGCCGACGCGTCGGTGATGCCGTTCCTGCCGGCGGTGAACCCGTGCATCACCACCATGATGATCGGCGAGAAGTGCGCCGACATGATCAAGGAGTCCTGAGCGGCTCAGCGGGCGGACGACGCTCCCCACGGCCACCACCGCGGGCGAGTCAGTCCAACCCGGCGACCGGCGGCCCGTACGCCGCTTCCGGAGCCAGGTAGTACGGGTTTTCCACGATCATGCCGCTGAACCAGACCATCGGGTGGGCCTTGACGAGCGGGATGATCAGGTCGCCGCTGAACAGGTCCAGGTCGTACATGCACATGGCCACCTGGGGACAGGACCTCAGCCAGCTCGTCGCCTTCACCTCGTACTGGATCAGGTCGTCGATGAAGGCGGGCTGCACCAGGGGCTGGGCCCAGCTCATGTCGGCCGCCACGCGGGCGAAGGCGCCTTTGCCGTTCGGGAACATCTCGGCGGACCAGGCGTAGAGCATGGCCAGCATGCGCTCGCCGTCGAATGTCCCGTTCTGGAGATAGGTCTCGTGCGGGCCCTGGATCTGGAGGCTGTCGCAGTCCTGGCCGGCCATGGGGGCGGTCCCCGCCAGCACGTCGCAGAACGTCCGGCCCTCGCCTTCCGCGGCCAGCAGGAGACAGGTGTGGCCCTCACTCAGGCCCTCCGCGAAGTACGGCGCAAGGAGCTGGTCTCGCTCGGCGCGCCCCCGGTGCAGGACGCAGATGTGATCCCCCGGAGTCAGCGGCACTCCGCCCACCGAAGCGGCAACCGGCAAGGGGGTTTCCGCACTCCGCTCGTTCATCTCTGCCTCCTGATCAGGCCGAGCCGCCCAGGATCTTCCACACCCGGGCGGCGACGTGCAGATTGAGCCGGCTGTCGACGTCCGCGAGATCGGAGCCGCTCACCTCGCGGATGCGCTGAAGCCGGTAGCGCAGGGTGCTGCGGTGGATGGCCAGCATGGCTGCCGTGCTGTCGTAGTTGCCGCCACACTCCAGGTACTGGGCAAGGGTCTGGACCAGCTCCGTGTGGTGTGCGGCGTCGTAGTCCAGGAGAGAACCGAGCCATTCACGGACGAACAGTTCGACCTCCCGGTAATCGCCGCCCGGTCCGAGGATGCGGTAGAGGCCGAGTTCGTCGAAGGCCGTGGTGCCGTGGGGTGACTGCGAGCGTTGGCGGACCTCCAGCGCCCGGAGCGCCTCCCTGTACGACCGAGGGATCTCGGCCGGGGTGTCGCAGCGGCCGCCCACGCCGATCGCCCCGGTGGGTGAGGCCAGTTCGCGGCCCACTGCCTGGTACAGGGCCTGCGCCGACGGACGCCCCTGAAGCACCAGGACGGCCAATCCGGACCGTCTGGCCAGCAATGACCGGATCCGCAGGCCGGCGGCCGACCGGCCGACCGCGTGGACGAACGCATCGTCGGTCGCCGTGCCCACCCATTGCACGACGGCCAGGTAGTGCGGCCCGTGCAGGTCGTGGCCGACAGCGGCGGCCCGGGCGTAGGCGCTCTCGTCGTCGGTACCGGTGACCAGGTCGTCCACCAGTTCACGGCGCAGCCGCAGCTCGACGTCGGCAAGGTTCCGCAGATGGGCCAGTTCCAGGGCCAGCGCGATGCACGCGTGGTCGAGGGTGAATTCCTCCTGCTCACCGATCCTTCCCTCGGTGTCGATCAGGGTCACGGCACCGAGGACCTCGCCACGGTGCCGGGCCAGGGCGATGAGCCGTCCCCCCACCCGCACCGGCCGCAGTCGGCGGGCCGCTTCCTGCAGGAGTTCCTCGTGCTGTTCCGCGTTGGGTTTCGGGTAAGGGTCGGGGCGGCCCGGTCCCGCCCATGCCTGGAGATTGCCGAAACGGTCCTCGATGGCGACGGGGTAGCCGGTGAGCCGGTGAACTGCCTCCGCGATGCCTGCCACACCGGCGCCGCTCGAGCATGCCTCGCTGAGCACCTCGTGGACGGAGCGCTGGCGCTCCAGGTCGGAGACGGACGTGGCCAGCCGGGCGTTCACGGCCGCACGGTCCTCGTTGAGCTGCCGCAGCTCACCGGCGTGGTCGCGTTCCGTCCGCCGTGCCATGGCGTTGGCCAGAGCGGCCGTGGTCTGCTGGACCAGCACATGGATCAGGAAACAGTCGTCGCTGGCGGGCCGTGATCGCGCGCTCACCACCAGGTAGCCGATGACACCGCCCCTGGCGTGCAGAGCGAATGCCCAGCCCCACTCCCGTCCGGGCACCGGGACCATGCCTTCCTGACCGCGCAGCCGCTTGACCTGGGCGTCCAGATGCGAGGTGGCGTGCGGCCATTCGGCGGGAGTGCGGACCGGGATCTGGCCCGGGGTGAGGAAGCCTGCCTCGGCGCGGCATGGTCCGACGGCGGCCACGGAGGTCAGCGCCAACCGCATGATGTCTCGCTCGTCCCGCCCGTCGTTCATGATCATTGCGAGCACGGACAGGCTGTAGAGGTTGGCCAGGTGCTCGCGGCCCCAGGTTGTCCGGTGGGACCGGTCAGCCTTGTCCGTGGTCGCGGTCATGGTGTGGTTCCGGGCCCTTTCCTGGAGAACCGCCCCTCACGCCCCTCGCCCACAGTACCCATATATGCACTGCTTGCCCGTATTTGTTACACCCTAGCGCTTGCACTGACAGGTCTAGAGCGCGTGCAGATTTGGGCCTCGTGGGCGCAGGTTCCGGGCTGCCCGGATCGCAACGCTGGAGCAGTCACGTGTTGAACCAGTGGCGCTGCGCACCCTTCGGAGGAGACGGTTATGGACCAGCTGAACGGTCGGACCACCATCGCCTCGTACAAGACCTACGCAGAGGCGGAACGCGCGGTCGATTACCTGTCGGACGAGGGTTTTCCTGTCGAAAGGGTCGCCATCATCGGTCAGGATCTGCAACTGGTCGAACAAGTGGTGGGCCGCCTCAACTACGGCAAGGCGGCGCTCAGCGGCGCGGCGTCCGGCGCTCTCCCCGGCGCCCTGATCGGCTGGCTCTTCGGCCTGTTCAACTGGGTCGACCCGATCCTGTCGTCCCTGCTGCTGGCTCTGTACGGGCTGATCTTCGGCGCGGTGGTCGGCGCACTGCTCGGAGTGCTCTTCTACGCCATGCAGCGCGGGCGCCGCGACTTCGCGTCCGTCAGCGGCGTGCAGCCCGCCCGCTACGAGGTTGTGACGGACGCCGAGGTGGCCGACCAGGCCGCCGTGCTGCTCGCCCGGCTCAAGAGCGGCAAGACTGCTGGGCCCACCGCCACCGATCGATGAGACACCTCGAGATACGGCGCGCGAACGCGTCCGCTGGCTTCGATGAAGGAGTTATTTCATGGCTAAGGCAGTCGGAATCGACCTCGGGACCACCAATTCGGTGATCGCCGCGTGGGAGGGCGGCGAGGCAACAGTTCTCCCCAACTCCGAGGGCAGCCGCACGACCCCTTCGGTCGTCGCGTTCACCGACACCGGCGAACGGCTCGTCGGCCAGCTCGCCCGCCGCCAGGCGATCCTCAACCCCAAGGGAACCATCTACTCGGCCAAGCGGTTCATAGGCCGTCGCTACGACGAGATCTCCGACGAGGCAAAGGCCGTCGGCTTCGACGTCGTCCCCGACGAGCACGGCAACGCGCGCTTCAAGGTGCGCGACAAGCTGTACTCACCGGAGGAGATCAGTGCGCTCGTGCTGCGCAAGCTCGCCGACGACGCCGGCAAGCAGCTCGGGGAGCGGGTGACGGAGGCGGTCATCACCGTACCCGCCTACTTCAACGACTCCCAGCGGCAGGCGACGAAGGACGCGGGGCGCATCGCGGGCCTGGAGGTGCTCCGCATCATCAACGAGCCGACCGCGGCGGCACTCGCCTACGGACTGGACAAAAAGGGACACGAGACCGTACTAGTGTTCGACCTGGGCGGTGGCACCTTCGATGTGAGTCTGCTCGACGTCGGCGACGGCGTGGTCGAGGTACGGTCCACCGCAGGAGACAGCCATCTGGGCGGCGACGACTTCGACCGGCGCCTCGTGGACCACCTCGCGGACAAGTTCCAGCAGGAGAACGGCATCGATCTGCGCCAGGACCCGCAGGCGCTGCAGCGGCTGTTCGAGGCCGCGGAGAAGGCGAAGACCGAGCTGAGCTCGGTGACCCAGACGCAGGTCAGTCTGCCGTTCATCACCGCGGACGCCGCCGGCCCGAAGCACCTGACCGAGACGCTCATGCGCTCCACGTTCGAGCAGATCACCGCGGACCTGGTCGAGCGGACCATGGAACCGGTGAAGCAGGCGATGGCCGATGCCAAGGTCAGCGAGAACGACATCGACGAGGTCATCCTCGTCGGCGGCTCCACACGCATTCCCGCCGTTCAGAACCTGGTCCGCCGGCTGACCGGCGGCAAGGACCCGAACATGAGTGTCAACCCCGACGAGGTCGTGGCCATGGGCGCCGCGATCCAGGCCGGCGTGCTCAAGGGCGAGGTCAAGGACGTCCTGCTGCTCGACGTGATTCCCCTTTCGCTGGGCGTGGAGACCCGCGGCGGAGTCATGACCAAGATCATCGAGCGGAACACCACGATCCCCGTGCGCCGTACGGAGACGTTCTCCACGGCACAGGACAACCAGGAAGCCGTCGACATAGTCATCCTGCAGGGAGAGCGCGAGCTCGCGTCGGAGAACCGCGTCCTCGGACGGTTCCAGCTCAAGGACATCCGCCCCGCGCCCCGCGGCGAGCCGCAGATCGAGGTCACCTTCGACGTCGACGCCAACGGCATCCTGCACGTCACCGCACGCGACAAGGACACCGGTGCCGAGCAGGGCATCACCATCAGCGAGGCGTCCAACCTCGACCAGAGCGAGGTCGAGCGGATGATCCAGGAGGCCGAGCAACACCGCGGCGAGGACAAGGCGCTGCGCGAGGCCGTGGACGCCCGCAACGAGCTGGACGCCGTGGCCTACCAGGTCGAACGCCGGCTGAACGAGCTGGGCGGCGCCGCGCCGGCGCACGAGAAGGCACGGGCCGAGATGCTTGTCACCGACGCCCGGGAGGCCATCAAGGAGGAAGCGCCCCTGGACAGGGTCAGGTCTTTGACCTCCGAGCTTCAGCAGGTCCACGCCTCACTCGCTTCGCATCAGCCGGCCACCGGTCCGGCCGCTGAGGAGCAGGCCGGAGCCGGAGTCGGCGCGGGGACGGCGGGCGCCACAAGCGGCTCCAGCGGATCCGACGACGTGATCGACGCCGAATTCGACAAGAGCTGAGGTGTGGTCGTGTCCACCGAACAGGAGCCGATGACGCCCCAGGACGAGCTGAACCAGGCCCCGCCCCCGGAGCAACAGGAGCAGCCGGAGGTGGACGACCATGCTGCGGAGCTCGACGAACTCCAGGACCGCTGGCGCCGTGCTCTCGCGGACCTGGAGAATCTCCGCAAGCGTCACGCGAAGGAACTGGAACGCCTGCGGAGCGACGAACGCGCCCGCACCGCGGCGGCGTGGCTGCCTGTACTGGACAATCTGGAACTGGCCCTCGAGCACGCCGGATCCGACCCCTCAGCCGTACTGGAGGGCGTCAAGGCCGTACGTGACCAGGCCGTCGATGTGCTCCGCCGACTCGGGTACCCCCGGTACGAGGACACAGGTGTGCCGTTCGGCCCGGCCAGGCACGAGGTCGTCGGTGTGGTCGAGGATCCCGACGCCGAGCCGAACACCGTGACACAGGTTCTTCGTCCCGGGTACGGCGAGGGTGAGAACCAGCTGCGCCCTGCGGCCGTCGTGGTCAGCAAGCGGCAGGAGTGACACCTGATGGCACGGGACTACTACGACGTGCTCGGGGTGCAGCGCAACGCAAGCAACGAGGAGATACAGCAGGCCTTTCGCAAGCTGGCCCGGAAGTACCACCCCGACATCAGCAAGGACCCGCAGGCGGAGGAACGCTTCAAGGAGATCAACGAGGCGTACAGCGTGCTTTCCGACCCCGACACGCGACGGCGCTACGACCGCTTCGGTGAGAACTTCCGGCAGATCCCGGAGGACTTCGAAGAGCGGGTGGGCGCGGGAGCGGGTGCCTGGGGTGGTGGTGGCAGGCCCGGCTGGAGCACCGGCGACGGCGGGGGCCGGGTCCGCTTCGTGTCGGACCACGGCGAGGGTTTCGACGACTCGGGTTTCGGCTTCGAGGATCTGTTCGGCGGGATGTTCGGCCGCGGCGGGGTCAGAAGCGGGCCTCGGGGCCCGATCCCGGGCGCTGACCAGGAGGCCGAGATCCAGCTCAGTGTCGAGGAGGCGTACCACGGCGGCAAGCGCAGCGTCACCCTGGCGGGCCCCGAAGGACAGCGGACCTACGACGTCCGGATACCGCGGGGGGTCGTCGACGGGCAGCGCATCCGACTGGCCGGAGAGGGCGGGCACGGAAGCGGCGAGGCGCCGCGGGGCGATCTGTACCTGCGCGTGCGGATCAAGCCTGACTCCCGCTTCCGCCTCGAGGGCCGGGACATCCATGTCGTGCTCCCGGTGACACCCTGGGAAGCGGCACTCGGAGCGACGGTGCCGGTCACCACGCCCGGCGGCGCGGCCAAGGTCACGGTCCCCGGCGGCTCCTCCAGCGGCCGCCGGCTGCGCCTGCGAGGCGAAGGCATGCCCAACCCCAAAGGCGCCGACGGGGACCTCTACGCGGAGGTCCGGATCATGGTGCCGCCCCGGCTCAGCGACCGCGAGCGTGAGCTCTTCGAGGAGCTGGGCACCGTTTCCCAATTCGACCCGAGGAAGCCAGGATGATCAACGATCCGCGGTCCGCCGCCGGCACCGGGCGGGACACCGGGAACCGGCAGGCCACGGCGTCGGTCCGACAGCCCGGCGTGAACGTCACCGTCCGCAGCTACGCCATCGTTCCGGTCCGCAGACTCAGCCTGGACGTCGCCGCCGGGCGCTCCGGCCTCCATCCCGGACTCGTCCGGCGGTTCGTCGCTCTCGGCCTCGTCGACGCCACCCGCGACGCCGACGGCCGGCTGTGGTTCGAGCCGACCGCTCTCCCCACCCTCGCCCGTATCCAGCGTCTACGGGCCGGACTCTCCCTCAACTACGCCTCCATCGGTCTGGTGCTCGATCTGCTCGACCGGATCAACGAGCTGGAGGCCGCCCTGAGGCGCAGCAACGCCGGCTCCAGGAGTGATGAATCGTGGATATGAACCGGCTCACCCAGAAGTCCCAGGAAGCTCTGCAGGAAGCGCAGACGATCGCCGGCCGGCTGAACCAGACCGAGGTCGACGGCGAGCATTTGCTGCTCGCCCTCCTCGACCAGCCGGAGGGACTCGTTCCGCGACTGTTCGACCAAGCGGGCGCCAACACACAGGCGCTGCGTTCCGCGCTGACGGCCGAACTGTCACGCCGGCCGAAGGTGACCGGCCCCGGCGCCACCCCCGGTCAGGTGTACGTCACCCAGCGGCTGTCCAGGCTCCTGGACAAGGCCGAGCAGGAGGCCAAGCGGCTCAAGGACGAGTACGTGTCCGTCGAGCACCTCGTCCTGGCCCTCGCCGACGAGGGAGCCGCGACCGCGGCCGGCCGCCTGCTCAAGGAACACGGCGTCACCAAGGACGGGTTCCTGGCCGCCCTGACCCGGATCCGCGGGAACCAGCGTGTCACGTCGGCGACGCCCGAGGTCGCCTACGAGGCGCTGGAGAAGTACGGCCGTGATCTGGTCCTCGAAGCGCGAAGCGGCAAGATGGACCCGGTGATCGGCCGGGACGCGGAAATCCGCCGGGTCATCCAGATCCTGAGCCGCAAGACGAAGAACAACCCCGTACTCATCGGCGACCCGGGCGTCGGCAAGACGGCCATCGTGGAAGGACTGGCGCAGCGGATCGTCCGCGGTGACGTGCCCGACGGGCTGCGCGACAGGACCATCTTCTCCCTCGACATGAGCTCACTGGTGGCGGGCGCCAAATACCGCGGCGAGTTCGAGGAGCGGCTGCAGGCCGTGCTCAGCGAGGTCAAGGCCGGCGAGGGACGCATCCTGCTCTTCGTCGACGAGCTCCACACGGTCGTCGGCGCGGGCGGAGGCGCCGAGGGCGCGATGGACGCCGGGAACATGCTCAAGCCGATGCTCGCTCGGGGCGAGCTGCACATGATCGGCGCGACCACTCTGGAGGAGTACCGCAAGTACGTCGAATCCGACGCCGCCCTCGAGCGCCGCTTCCAGCAGGTCATGGTGGACGAGCCGAGCGTGGAGGACACCGTCTCCATCCTCCGCGGGCTGCGTGAGCGCCTCGAGGTCTTCCACGGCGTGAAGATCCAGGACACCGCGCTGGTCGCCGCGGCGACCCTCAGCCACCGCTACATCTCCGACCGGTTCCTGCCGGACAAGGCCATCGACCTCGTCGACGAGGCCTGCGCGCGGCTGCGGACGGAGATCGACTCCATGCCGGCCGAACTCGACGAGATCACCCGGCGGGTGACCCGGCTGGAGATCGAGGAAGCCGCGCTGAGCAAGGAGACCGATCCGGCCAGCGCGAAGCGCCTGGAGGAGCTGCGCCGCGAACTGTCCGACCTGCGCGCCGAGGCCGACGCCATGCACGCCCAGTGGGAGGCCGAACGCCAGGCCATCAGGCGCGTACAGGAACTGCGCCAGGAGCTGGAGCAGGTCCGGCAGGAGGCCGAAGAGGCCGAGCGGAACTACGACCTCAACCGTGCCGCGGAACTGCGGTACGGCAAGCTCACCGAGCTCGAACGCCGTCTGGCCGCGGAGGAGGAAGCGCTCGCCTCGAAGCAGGGTGAGAACCGCCTGCTGCGCGAGGTCGTCACGGAGGACGAGATCGCCGAGATCGTCGCGGCGTGGACCGGCATCCCCGTCACCCGTCTGCAGGAGGGTGAGCGCGAGAAGCTGCTCCGCCTGGACGAGATCCTCACCGAACGCGTGATCGGCCAGGACGAAGCGGTCAAGCTGGTCACCGACGCCATCATCCGGGCCCGCTCCGGCATCCGCGACCCGCGCCGCCCCATCGGTTCGTTCGTCTTCCTCGGCCCCACCGGTGTCGGCAAGACGGAACTCGCCAAGGCGCTCGCAGCGGCACTGTTCGACAGCGAGGAGAGCATGATCCGCCTCGACATGAGCGAGTACCAGGAGCGGCACACCGTGAGCAGGCTGATGGGAGCGCCGCCCGGATACGTCGGCTACGAGGAGGGTGGCCAGCTCACCGAGGCGGTGCGCCGCAAGCCGTACTCCGTGGTCCTCTTCGACGAGGTCGAGAAGGCACACGCCGATGTGTTCAACACCCTGCTGCAGGTGCTCGACGACGGCCGCATCACCGATGCGCAGGGCCGCACCGTCGACTTCCGCAACACCGTGGTCATCATGACGTCCAACATCGGATCGGCCCACCTGCTCGACGGGGTGACCGCCGACGGCGAGATCAAGCCCGACGCCCGCGCGCTGGTGATGGGCGAGCTGCAGAGCCACTTCCGGCCGGAGTTCCTCAACCGCGTCGACGACATCGTTCTGTTCAAGCCGCTGGGCATGAGCCAGATCAAGCGCATCGTCGAGCTGCAGTTCAACGACCTGCGCCGGCGCCTGGCCGAACGGCAGATCACCGTCGAGCTCACCGAGGAGGCCCGGGAGCTCATCGCTCAGCAGGGCTTCGACCCCGTCTACGGAGCACGGCCACTGCGCCGGTACATCTCGCACGAGGTCGAGACACTCGTCGGACGGGCCCTGATCCGCGGCGATGTGCAGGACGGGTCGGTCATCCGCGTCGACGCCCAGAACGGTGAACTGGTCGTGACATACGGCGAGCCGCCCGAGGCCGCCGTCGGAAAGGCTGCGTGAGACCGGTGGCTGCGAGCTCGAGCCGGACGGTCGCCTGCGACAGGTGCGGCCGCAAGAACCGGGTGCCGGCGTCGGCGGACGGGCGTCCGAAATGCGGCAACTGCGGCGCGCCGCTCCCGTGGCTCGTCGACGCGGACGACGACGACTTCGCGGAGATCGTGGAGAAGGCCGCGCCGTTCGTGCTCGTCGACCTGTGGGCCACCTGGTGCGGTCCCTGCCGCATGGTCAGCCCCGCGTTGGAACAGGTCGCCCATGAGCTCGCCGGACAGATCAAGCTGGTCAAGGTGGACATCGACCAGGCGCCGGCGCTCGCCCAGCGATTCCAGGTACAGGCCGTGCCGACCCTGCTTCTTCTCGACAAGGGAGAGGTGATCGCCCGTCAGGCAGGTGCGGCGCCTGCACCCGCGCTGCGCCAATGGGTCGAGCAGAACATCGCCGGCCGCCGATGAACCCGCCCGCACGGAAGGACAACGACTATGACCGTGGCACCCGACCCGCACCTGTCGCTCGTGCGCCCGGTGACACCGCGCAATCCCCAGGGCTGTGAGGAGTGCCTGCGCCTCGGCTCTCCATGGGTGCACCTCAGACTGTGCCTGACCTGCGGGCACGTAGGATGCTGCGATTCCTCGCCGCTGAAGCACGCCCGGGGGCACGCCGTCGCCGTCGCTCATCCCATCGTGCAGTCCCTCGAACCGGGTGAGAACTGGCGCTGGTGCTTCGTCCACGAGGCAATGGTCTGATGAGCGCCGAAACCGCTGACCCGCAGGGGAGCGGGACGGTCCGCGAATCACCTGACCGGCATGGCGCTTATCCACGGCTGGCACCCGAACAGATCGAATCGCTGGCGCAGTACGGCGAGCGGCGTCCGACCGAGGCAGGGGAAGTGCTGTTCCGCGAGGGCGAGCCCTTCGAGGAGTTCCTCGTGATCCTCAGCGGCATGGTCGAGGTCATCCACGACTACGGCGGCCTGGACCCCCGCACGGTGGCCGTCCACGGCCCCGGCCGCTTCCTGGGTGAGCTCGGCCTGCTCGAAGGACAAGCAGCGTTCTACACCGCAGTGGTCCGCGAGCCCGGTGAGGTCCTCGCCATCCCGGTGGAACAGCAACGTGCCCTGGTGGCGAGCGATCCGGTCCTCGGAGATCTGGTGCTGCGCGCCTATCTGGGCCGCCGTTCGCTGCTCATCGGCCTCGGAGCGGGGTTCAGGATTCTGGGCTCGTGCTATTCGCCGGACACCCTTCGGCTGCGCGAGTTCGCCGCACGCAACCGGCTGCCCCACCGGTGGATCGACCTGGAGAAGGACCGGGAAGCCGAAGCGCTCCTGCGCCGGTTCGGCATCCGGCCCGATGAGACGCCGGTCGTCATCTGGAGAGGGCAGCAGGTGCTGCGCAATCCCAGCACCGCGGAACTCGCCCGCCTCGTAGGGCTTCCCACCCCTGCGCCCGACGCCACCGAATGCGATCTGCTGGTGGTCGGCGCGGGTCCGGCGGGACTCGCCGCCGCCGTTTACGGCGCCTCCGACGGCCTCGCCACCGTCACCGTTGACGCCATCGCCACGGGGGGCCAGGCCGGCACTTCGTCGCGCATCGAGAATTATCTGGGCTTCCCGTCCGGGATATCGGGCGGAGAACTCATCGAGCGCTCGGTCCTCCAGGCACGCAAGTTCGGCGCGCGGATCACCGTGCCTGCCGAGGCGGCCGGCCTGGAACAGCGCGACGGCCACTACGCGGTCACCTTCGCGGACGGCTCCGAAAGCGAGGCGGACACGATCGTCCTCGCTTCCGGGGTGCGTTACCGCAAGCTCGAAGTCCCCGGCATCGAGCCGTTGGAGGGCTCCAGCGTCTACTACGCGGCCACACTGCACGAAGCCAATCTCTGCCGTATGGACCCGGTGGCCGTGGTCGGCGGTGGAAACTCCGCCGGGCAGGGCGCTCTCTTCCTCGCGGGCTACGCGCCCAAGGTGTATCTGATCCTCCGAAGCGGCGATCTCGGCAAGGACATGTCGCGCTACCTGACCGATCAGGTAGAACGGCATCCGAAGATCGAGGTGCTGCTCCACACCGAGGTACGCCAGGTCCTCGGTGACGGCGTGCTGCAGTCGTTGGTGTTGGAGGACAACTTCTCCGGCGACAGCCGCGAGTTGCCGGCCCGCGCCCTCTTCGTCTTCATCGGGGCACGGCCGCACACCGAGTGGCTCAAGGACATGATCGCGTTGGACGCCAAGGGGTTCGTGCTCACCGGTGCCGATGCCCGGGCCGTGGCCGACAGGCAGCTCTGGGCCCCGCTCGGCCGTGGGCCGCTGATGCTGGAGACCACACTGCCGGGTGTCTTCGCCGCGGGTGACGTCAGGAGCGGGTCCGTCAAGAGAGTGGCCTCCGCATCGGGCGAGGGAGCCATTGCGGTCCGGCTCGTCCATGAGCACCAGGCGCAGGAGGGCAACCTGGACCGCGTCGCGACCGGCGCGGGGCGGCGGGCTGCGGGTCAGCCGGCGCCGGGCCAGTCGGTGTCCTGACGCTGGCCCCTGCGCTGGCGTTCGCCGTAGGCCGCCTGGCGGACCGCCCGGTCGTCCTCCAGTCCGGCGCCCAGCGCGCCGCCGACTGTTCCCATCGAGGTGATGAACCAGGCAAGCGACAGGTAGTAGGCCGCGTTCGGCTCGTGCCCGATGACGGGACGCAGCGAGTCGGGCGTGAGCACGAACACCGCGGTGACGAGGACCAGGACGTACAGGGCGGCGTACAGGCAGGCGATGCCGATGTACAGCGTCACGACCGTGGCGAGGTTGTAAAGCGCCGCCCGCTGCCGGGCGACCTCGCTGCTCGGCTGCTCCCACAGTTCGTGGTCGATGATGAGCCAGGCGACCAGGGCCGTGATCGACGCGAACGTGAGCACGGTGTCGCGGGCCGGGCCCAGGTGCAGACTGACCTCCCACACGTCGCTGCTGATGATGCCGAACGCGGCGGTTGCGAAGACGCCGGCGAGCGCCCGCGACAAGCCGGTGAAGAGAAGCCAGGGCCGGTTGGCCCGCACCATTCCCCCCAGCAGGCGCAAACGGCCCCAGGCGCCGGGCAGGACGTAGTGCCGCCGCTGCCCGGTGTCCTGAACCCGCCCGGGAAGCGAAGTCCTTCCGGACTCCACCGGAAGCAGTTCGCCGATGATGCCGAGTACGGCATCGCGGACACGCCGGGGAACGCGGAACAGGCCCAGAGAGGGCAGGGACAGCAGCGCGATGCGCTCCGACGGGCTCAGCATCGCGACAACCGGCCGGGCATGGTCACGGTACGGCAGGTCGGTCACGAACACCGCCGTGTCCCAGGTCTTGTCCTGCAGGCGCTCCTTGAGGGCCTGCACCATCCGCGGAAGATCGGTCTGAGCGACCACGCCCAGGGGACTCGACTCCACACGTACCGTCCACCGCACGTCCGGCGACACGTCGCCGAGCAGATCGGCGAGGTTCTTCGACAGTTCCTTCGCGACCTCGGTCGGCCAACCCGGGTCGGCGATCAGAACGACGTCGTGCGCCGGGCGCCCGGCCGGATCGGCCGACTGTGGTGGTCTGTTCATCGGACGGCCTGTACGCGGAGGGTGTGTGGCGCGGTCGGGCCAAGCACTTTCGTCAGCATGCTAGGCGAGGGCCGGGGCTTTTTACGCGAGGTCCGAGCGCTGCGGGCAGGGTGTCGAGATGATCGAGGCTGCGCTTCCGCCTGTTGGATCAGGCCTGGCGCTCAGGGCTGGAGACTGCCCACGACGTTCGCGGTGGCCGCGATTCCCTCCTGGATGGTCGGCGCCATGCTCGTGCCGGCCAGGTAGAAGCCGAGCAGTGCGCAGACCAGCGCATGCGAGAGCTTCAGTCCCCCGTTGCGCAGGAAGATCACCGCGAGGATCAGCAGCAGCAGCACCACTGAGATCGAAATGGCCATGGACATCCTCCTCCGCCGCGCCACAACTGCGGCATTCGGGCGCAATGGTGGCGTAGTGGAGGGGCCGTCCGGGCGGATGACGTGTCCGCCGTACGGGTGTTGACTGCCTGTGACCGTGCGCCGGGCGCGTTCGGCTAGCGCCGGGTGCGCAGGAAGCGTTCGAGCCCCGCCAGGTCATCGGTGTTGAGGTGATCGACCCCTGCGGCGAGCAGCTCGGCCCAGACCGCGTCGCGCGCCGGGCCCGGCGCGTCGGGTGTCGCCCAGAAGCGGACCCGCTGCCGGGCGGCATGTGCCCGGGCGACGAGCGTACGCAGCTTCTCGCGTTCGGCCGTCGGCATGGGTCCCACGCCGTGCCAGCCGAAGCTGTGCGTCCAGTTGCTGCTGATCAGCGGGATGAAGGAGGCCGGGGCGGAGGTTCCCAGGTCGTCGAGCCGGCCGTCGTAGAAGGCATGGCGCACATGCTGCGCCTCCATGGGCGCACGGGCGGCGCGGTCGCCGGAGACGACGGGGGTCACCGCGTGCGCGTGGGCGCGGCGCAGCGGACGCGTGCGGCCGCGCTCCTGCTCGGCCGCACGGTCCTGCGCAGGCAGTGCGACCCCGCCGATCAAGGCGGCTGCGAGGGTACTGACGGCTCTGCGGCGCGTGGTGAGGGCCATGGGGCGAGTATGCCGTCGTCCGAGGCTCAACGCCCTTGCGCTTCATGGAAGTTGGCGAACCGGTCAGGGCTCGTCCGGCCACGGCCGGAGAGGCCGCCCACGCCCCGGCCGCCGCGCTCGGATCAGCGCGGCGGCCGGGGTCATAGCGGGCCGATTGCCCGTACCGATCGGGCCGTCGGGCCTACTCAGGTGCCGGCAGGTCTGCCAGGGACCCCACCGTGTCCCGGTGCATGCCGGCCGTACCGAGGGCGATCGCGTCCGCCTTGGCGCGCTTGAGGTACAGGTGTGCCGGGTGCTCCCAGGTCATGCCGATACCGCCGTGCAGCTGGACGCACTCCTCCGCCGCGCGCACGGCGACACGGGAGCAGTACGCCTGGGCCACGGCCACCGCGAGCGGTGCCTCCGGGCTGCCCGTGGCCAGCGCGTCGGCGGCGTTGCGCGCTGCGGCGCGAGCGGAGACGACCTCCAGCCAGAGCTGCGCAAGCCGGTGCTTGAGCGCCTGGAAGGAGCCGACGGGGCGGTTGAACTGGTGGCGTTCACGGGTGTACCGGACGGTTTCGGTCAGGCACCAGTCGGCCAGTCCCAGCTGCTCGGAGGCGAGCAGTCCGGCGCCTGCCAGCAGGCCCCGCCGCACAGCGGCGTGCGCGGTCGCGGAGTCGGCGAGCAGTGTGCCGCGGGTTCCGTCGAGGGTGACCGAGGCCAGCGGACGGGTCAGGTCGAGAGGAACGAGCGGCACGACGGTGGCGTCGGCCGCGTCCACCGCGAACAGACCCGTGTCGGCGACGACGAGCAGGACATCGGCCGCGGCGGCGTCGGCGACGCCGGTGACCGTGCCGGTCAGCACTCCGCCGCCCGCGTCCCGTACACCCGTGGCCGGCACGGCCCCGGGCGCCGCGGACCACGGAAGGGCGAGTACGCCGACGGACCGGCCGCCGGCCAGCGCGGCCAGCGGGCCGGCTGCCTCGCCGTCCTCGGCGCCGAGTCCCAGCAGGGTCTCCACCGCGATCACGGCGCTGGTCAAGTACGGCACGGGCGCGACGGTCCGGCCCAGCTCCTCCAGCACTACGGCGGCCTCGCGGTGCGTGGCCCCCTGGCCGCCGAGCTTCTCGGGGACCAGCAGGCCCGCCGTGCCCATGTCGGCGCCGAGCACCTTCCACAGGCCGCGGTCGACCGGTTCGGCGCTCTCGGTCCTGGCCAGGACGGAAGCGGCGTCAGCCCGGTCGGCCAGCAGCGCGCGTACGGCCGCCCGCAGGTCGTCCTCGGCCTCGGAGTAGAGCAGGTCGGGGGCGGGCTCGCCCAGCGACGCCTTCGTCCCGGTCATCGGGCCAGGTCCTTCCATGCGACGTCCTTGTCGTTACGGGGCTCCGTGGGCAGTCCGAGGACGCGCTCGGCGACGATGTTGAGCAGCACCTCCGACGTACCGCCCTCGATGGAGTTGCCCTTGGAGCGGAGGTAGCGGTAGCCGGCGTCGCGGCCCGTGAAGTCGACCAGCTCGGGACGGCGCATGGTCCAGTCCTCGTACAGCAGCCCCTCCTCACCGAGGAGTTCGACCTCCAGGCCGCTGATCTCCTGGTTGAGACGGGCGAACGCGAGCTTCATGCCCGAGCCCTCCGGGCCGGGCTGGCCGGCAACGAGCTGCTGGCGCAGGCGCTCGCCGGTGAGCCGGGCCACCTCGGCGTCCACCCAGAGGGTGAGCAGGCGCTGATGGAGGTCGTGGGTGCGCAGTCCGGGGCGATCGCGCCAGGTCTTGGCGACCGGCCCGATCATGCCGCCCTCGCGCGGAATGCGGGAACCTCCGATGGAGACCCGCTCGTTCATCAGCGTGGTCTGGGCAACCCGCCAGCCCTCGCCGACCGGGCCGAGGCGATGCGCGTCGGGGATGCGTACACCGCTGAGGAAGACCTCGTTGAACTCGGCCTCACCGGTGATCTGGCGCAGCGGCCGCACCTCGACGCCCGGGTCGGTCATATCGCAGACGAAGTACGTGATGCCCTGGTGCTTGGGCAGGGCGGGGTCGGTACGGGCGATCAGAATGGCCCAGCGGGCCAGATGGGCACTGGACGTCCACACCTTCTGCCCGTCGACGACCCAGGTGTCTCCCTCCCGTACCGCGCGGGTGCCGAGCGCGGCGAGGTCGGAGCCCGCTCCCGGCTCGCTGAACAGCTGGCACCACACCTCCTCCCCCACCCACAGCGGCCGCAGGAAGCGCCGCTTCTGCTCGTCGTTGCCGTACGCGAGGACCGTCGGCGCGGCCATGCCGAGGCCGATGCCGATGCGGCGCGGGTCGTTGTCGGGCGCGCCCGCGGCCGTCAGCTCTGCATCGGCCACCACCTGGAGGGAACGTGGCGCGTCGAGCCCGCCGAGCCCCACGGGGTAGTGCACCCAGGCGAGTCCGGCGTCGAAGCGGGCGCGCAGGAAGTCGGTACGGTCGGTGGTGGCGGGCGGGTGCGCGGCCAGCAACTCACGGGTCAGGCGGCGCACTTCGGCGGCGTCCGGCGCGGGCGTCGTGGTGGGCGGGTGCACGGACATCAGGACACCCCTTCCGGGACGACGACCAGCCGTCCGGTGGTCGTACCGTCGGCCACCCGCTGCACCGCTTCCGCCGCGTCCTTCAGCGCCACGCGCCCGCTGACGAGGGGCTTGATCGCGCCCTGCGCGGCGAGCCTGGTGAGCTCCTCGTGGCAGCCGCGGACCGCGGCCGGGTCCTGGGTGTTGTACAGGCCCCAGTGCAGCCCGACGATCGAGTAGTTCTTGACGAGCGCATGGTTGAGGGCGGGCGAGGGGATCGAGCCGCTCGCGAACCCGACGACGAGGATGCGGCCCTCGAAGGCGACGCACTTGGCCGACTTCGCGTACGCGTCGCCGCCCACCGGGTCGTACACCACATCGGCGCCCTTGCCGCTCGTGAACTCCTTCACCCGGGCGACGAGGTCCTCGGTGTGCCGGTCGATGACCAGGTCACACCCCAGCTCCTGCGCCGCCTGGGCCTTGTCCGCCCCTCCGACGACCCCGACGACCGTCGCGCCGGCCGCCTTGCCGAGCTGTACGGCCGCGCTGCCCACGCCGCCCGCCGCGGCATGTACGAGCAGGGTTTCGCCCGCCTGCAGGCGGGCCCGCCGGTGCAGTCCGAACCACCCCGTCTGGTAGCCGATGTGGAGGGCGGCCGCCTCCGCGTCGTCCAGCGCTTCGGGCGCGGGCAGCACGGCCCGGGCGTCCACCGTCACGTACTCCGCGAAGCCGCCGTTCGGCAGCAACGGGTTGGCGATCACCCGGCGGCCGTCCTCTGTCTCCCCGCAGATCTCCACTCCCGGGGTGAACGGCAGCGGCGGCCGGACCTGGTACTGGCCCCGGCAGAGCAGGGCGTCCGGGAAGTTGATGTTCGCGGCGCGGACCCTGAGCCGCAGCTCCCCGGGCCCCGCCACGGGTTCCGCCACCTCGTCGAGCCGCATCACCTCACGCGGCTCGCCATGGGTATGCACTCGCCATGCCTGCATCAGGGGCCTCCACCGGCTGTAGACAGAACCACGCTCGAGGCATACTAAGCGGTCGCTTGCTTCGATGGGAACAGCTGGGACCGGGGAGTCCCGGGCGGGGTGCAAGCTGCGCGAGACCAACGACAGCGGCCGACCTCTCATCAACCCGCGAACGTGTCTAGGCTCGAGTCATCGGGGGCGGCTCTGCGGCGGCAGGAGGCTGCTGTGACGGTTGAGAACTCGAGTGATGGTCTGGGCCCTGCGGGCCCCCGCTATCTGCCGATCGCCGAGCACGGGCTGATCGGTGATCTTCGCAGTGTGGCCCTGGTGGGCACCAACGGCACCATCGACTGGTACTGCTGTTCACGTTTCGACGCCCCCAGCGTGTTCGCCTCGATTCTCGACGCCGACCGTGGCGGATCGTTCGAGCTGGCCGCCGACGTGCCGGCGAGAACGAAGCAGTTCTACTTTCCCGACACGAACGTGCTGATCACCCGGTTCTTCGCCGCCGACGGGGTGGGTGAGATCCAGGACTTCATGCCGGTGGTCGACAGCTCCCGCGAGGCCGGGCGGCACCGTCTCATCCGGCGCGTGCTCTGCGTGCGCGGATCGCTTCCCTTCCGGGCGCGGGTGGCCCCACGGTTCGACTACGGGACGCAGCCGCACTCCGTCCGCCTGGAACAGGGCCGGGCGGTGTTCGAAACCCCGGCGGTGTCCCTGGCACTGACGGCCACCGAGCCGCTCGAGAGCGACGGACAGGATGTCTGGGCGGAGTTCAAGCTCCTCGAGGGCGAGTCCGCGGTGTTCGCACTCGACCGGGTCGGCGACGACGTCGTGCCGCGCGGCTGTCCGCAGGCCGAGGCGGCCGAGCAGTTCGCCGCCACGGTGGCGTTCTGGCGGCGGTGGCTGTCCGAGTCGCGCTACAAGGGCCGCTGGCGGGAGATGGTGCACCGCTCCGCACTGACACTGAAACTCCTCACCTACGTCCCCACCGGCGCGATCGTGGCCGCCCCGACGACCAGTCTTCCCGAACAGATCGGCGGTGAGCGCAACTGGGACTACCGGTACGTATGGATCCGCGATGCCGCGTTCTGCACATACGCGCTGCTCAGACTCGGGTTCACCGAGGAGGCAGAGGCCTTCATGAACTTCCTGTTCGAGCATGTCAGCCTGAACGGCTGCGGCCCGTCGGGTCCGCTTCAGGTCATGTACGGCATCGACGGCCGCAGCGAGCTGCCCGAACGCGAGCTGGACCACCTCGAGGGCTATCAGTGCTCCGCCCCGGTACGGGTCGGCAACGCCGCCACCGAACAGCTGCAACTCGACATCTATGGAGCGCTCATCGACTCCATCTACCTCTACGATCACTGGGGCCAACCCATATCCAGCGACCGATGGGACGGGGTCTGCGCCTTGGTGGACTGGGTCTGCGGCAACTGGGACCAGCCGGACGAAGGCGTCTGGGAAACCCGCGGCGGACGCAAGAACTTCCTGTACTCGCGGCTGATGTGCTGGGTGGCGATCGAACGGGCCATGCGGATGGCCGGCCGCCGCGGCCTGCCCGCCGATATCCCGCGCTGGCGGCGGACGCGCGACACGATCTACCGGCAGATCATGCAACGCGGCTGGTCCGCCGATCGGCGAGCATTCGTCCAGCACCAGGACGGGGACGTCCTCGACGCCTCGGTTCTGATGATGCCCCTGGCCAAGTTCGTCTCCCCCACCGACCCGAAATGGCTCTCCACCCTCGACGCACTCACCGAGGACCTGGTCACCGACTCCCTGGTCTACCGGTACGACCCGGAAGCCAGCCCGGACGGACTGCGGGGCGAGGAGGGTACGTTCTCCATCTGCTCGTTCTGGTACGTCGAAGCGCTGGCCCGCGCCGGGCGCACCGATGCGGCGCGGCTGGCCTTCGAGAAGATGCTCACCTACGCCAACCATCTCGGCCTGTACGCCGAGGAGATCGGCCGCACCGGAGAACAGCACGGCAACTTCCCGCAGGCCTTCACCCACCTCGCCCTGATCAGCGCCGCGTTCAACCTCGACCGCGCCCTCGGCTGACGCGACTCGGATGACGGGACGCGGGAGGGAGAACCACCCCGGACGGCTGGGCGAGGCGCGCGTCAGCGGGAGAAGACCTCGAAGGTGACGGCCGGCCTGCCGCCGAAGCGGGCCGCCGCCGCCTGCGCGCTCCCGGTGAGGAAGGTCCGGCAGTACTTCTCGGGGTCCTCGTCCGTCAAGGCCTCGATGTACGACCGGTGTTCCAGCAGCGACCGCACCGAGCGCTCCAGACCCGGCGTCGCGTCCACCGCGTGCGTGGGCGAGACGGATCCCGCGACTGCGACCCAGCGGACGCCGTCCCACGGCTGAAGGCCCTGTCCCGTCAGTTCGGGGAAGATCCAGCGGTTCCCGGCGTCCCCCGCCGCGTCGAGGGTGGCGCGGCCCACGGCCCGGTGGTCGGGCGAGTTCCACGCGACCCCGCCCCAGGTGTCACGGTGGTTGAGGGTGATGACGAGCTCCGGGCGGTGCCTGCGGATGGCCGCGGCGATGTCACGCCGCAGTGCGGTGCCGTACTCGATCACGCCGTCGCGATGATCGAGGAACTCGACCGCGCTCACCCCGACAACGGCCGCGCTCGCCCGCTGCTCCCGCTCGCGCAGCGGCGCGCATGTGGCGGGATCAATGCCGTCGATGCCCGCTTCACCGCGGGTGGCGAGGAGGTACGTCACCTCCCGGCCGCCGTCCGTCCAGTCGGCGACCGCGGCGGCGCAGCCGTACTCGAGATCGTCGGGATGCGCCACGACGGCCAGCGCGCGTTGCCAGTCGGTGGGCATGGGTTGCAGCAGCTGATCGGTCATGCCAGCAGCGTAATGCGCCGGTTACGCCTCATCTCGCGCGAGCGCGAGCAACCGGTCCAGGACCCGGCCGCCGCCCGCCCGGACACCGTCGTGTTCGTACTCGTCGGTGACCCACGTGCGCAGGCCCCGGATCGCGCGGGCGGTGCGCGACGAGTGTTCCGTGTCGACGTACATGTCGTCGTGGTAGACGGCCGCCGCGACCGGCACCTGATTGGCGGCCAGCCGGTCCTGGTCGTACAGGGGGGTCCAGTCGGCCCGTTCGGCGAGCAGCCGGCCGGTCTCGCGGAGCGGGGCGAGCGACGGGTCGGTGTCGAAGTGCCAGGGGTGCACGGTCTCGCCGGTGAACAGCAGTGGCTCGTCGCCGGCCAGTGTCTTGGCCGCGTCGAACTGCGGGAATTCGGCGCGTACCCGGTCCGCCGCCCAGCGGGTGGGCCGGTGGTCCTGGGCATAGATCGCCTCGTGCAGCAGGGCGTACAGCGGGTGTCCGGCGTACGAGAGCACGGCGTGGACGTTCTCCTGGAAGGCGTCGGAGAGGGCCGGCCCCGAGGGCGTGCGTACGAAGGCGTCCTCGAGCAGGTAGTGCAGCTGGTGGCTGCCGTCGCCGGTGCCGAGCAGGATGCCGAGGGACTGGAAGGCCTCGGGGGTGAGCCGGTAACCGCTGTTCAGTACCGGCTGGTGTTCCGCCAGGTGGCCGGCGATCCGGCGGACGCGCCGGACATCCTGGGGGTAGCGGGCGTAGTGGGCGGCGTTCTTCCGTTCGATGCGCGGGTACGCCGCCCGGTAGACCTCGTCCGCGGTGGCGTCCAGCGCGGGCAGTCCGCCGGTGATCAGAGCCATACGCAGGCCCTGCGGAGCGGAGGAGAGGTAGTGCGTGGCGCAGAAGCCGCCGAAGCTCTGCCCGAGTACGGTCCAGGGGGCTCCACCGGTCAGCGACGGCCTGACCGTCTCGCAGTCCCGGACGATGGAGTCGGCCCTGAAGTGCGCCAGGTAGTCGCTCTGCTGCTGCGGGGTGCCGCGCGTCGGGAGGGTCTGCCGGTTGGCCGGCGTGGACCTGCCGGTGCCGCGCTGGTCCAGCAGCAGGACCCGGAACTCCTGGAGGGCACGGCCGAGCCAGCTCTGCCGGCCGGTGAAGCGGCGGGCGCCGAAGCCGGGGCCGCCCTCCAGGTAGACCAGCCAGGGCAGTCCGGCGTCGGCCTTGTCGCTCGCCACGGCTTCCCGGCCGAACAGCTCGATCTGCTCCCCCGCCGGATCCCCGTGGTCGAGGGGCACGGTGAACCAGTGGTCGGTGAGGACTACACCAGGCTGCCGGTAGCGGGTGGTCATGCGAGGATTCCCGGTGCTTCGGCGGCGACGGTCGTGCTGTCGCCGTGTCCGGTGCGGACGACCGTGTCGCCGGGGAGCGTGAGCAGTTTCGTCCGGATCGACTCGATGATCGTCGGGTGGTCGGAGTACGAGCGTCCGGTCGCCCCGGGGCCGCCCCGGAAGAGCGTGTCCCCGGAGAAGACCGTGTTCAGCGTGGCCAGTCGCAGGCAGACGGCGCCCGGACTGTGGCCGGGGGTGTGCAGCACCTCCAGCACGCCGTCGCCCATGGCGAGTTGGTCCCCGTCGGCGAGCGGGAGGTCGGGCTTGCGCTCGGGATGGGTCATCCGCCAGAGCACCTCGTCGTCGGGGTGCAGCAGGATGGGCGCGCCGGTGCGGTCCGCGACGGCCGGGGCGGCGTCGATGTGGTCGTTGTGCGCGTGGGTGCAGATGATGCCCAGCAGCCGGCGTCCCCCGACCGCGGCGACGACGGCGTCGGCGTCGTGCGCCGCGTCGATGACGTAGGCGTCGGTGTCGTCCCCGACGACCCAGACGTTGTTGTCGACCTGCCATTCGCCGCCGTCGAGGGCGAAGACCCCGGACGTGACGGTCCTGTCGATGCGCAGCGCTCCGCTCACAGCTGCACCACCGAGCGGAGGACCTCGCCGCGCTCCATCTTGGCGAAGGCCTCCTCCACGTCCCCGAGTCCGATGGTCTCCGAGACGAAGGCGTCGAGGTCCAGCCGGCCCTGCAGGTAGAGGTCGATCAGCATGGGGAAGTCCCGCTCGGGCAGGCAGTCGCCGTACCAGGAGGACTTCAGGGCGCCGCCGCGTCCGAACACGTCCAGCAGGGGCAGTTCGAGCTTCATGTCGGGCGTGGGAACGCCGACGAGGACGACCGTTCCCGCCAGATCGCGGGCGTAGAAGGCCTGTTGATAGGTCTCGGGCCGGCCGACGGCCTCGATGACGACATCCGCGCCGTTGCCGTCGGTCAGCGCCTGGACCGCCTTGACCACATCGTCCGTCCGCCCGTTCACGGTGTGCGTGGCGCCGAGCGCGCGGGCCTGCTCCAGCTTGCGGTCGTCCAGGTCGACCGCGATGATCTTCGCCGCGCCGGCCAGCCGGGCCCCTGCGACGGCGGCGTTGCCGACGCCGCCGCAGCCGATGACGGCGACCGAGTCGCCACGCCCGACATTGCCGGTGTTGAGAGCGGCGCCGAGGCCCGCCATGACTCCGCAGCCGAGCAGGCCCGCGGCAGCCGGCGAGGCCGCCGGGTCCACCTTCGTACACTGCCCTGCCGCGACCAGGGTCTTCTCGGCGAAGGCCCCGATACCGAGGGCGGGCGACAGCTTCGTGCCGTCCTCCAGAGTCATCGGCTGCGTGGCGTTGTGCGTGGCGAAGCAGTACCACGGGCGGCCGCGCCTGCAGGCGCGGCACTGACCGCAGACCGCGCGCCAGTTGAGGATCACGAAGTCGCCGGGCGCGAGGCCGGTGACGTCGTCGCCGACCGCCTCCACCACTCCCGCCGCCTCGTGGCCCAGCAGGAAGGGGAACTCGTCGTTGATCCCGCCCTCGCGGTAGTGCAGATCGGTGTGGCAGACCCCGCAGGCCTGCACCTTGACCAGCGCCTCGCCGGGCCCGGGATCCGGTACGACGATGGTGGTGAGCTCCACCGGTCCGCCCTTGGTCCTCGCGATGACACCCTGCACGCGATGCGCCACAGTCCACCCGCCTTCGTCGGCTTCCACTGGAAATGCGAACGTATCAGCCGGAACGGGGGCTCAGCGATGCCTCGGACAGGCCCGGCCGGTGTGCGGCGCGGGCCCCTGGCTCCTAGCGTGGGGACATGATCCGGTTCGAGCAGGTGACCAAGCGGTATCCGGACGGCACGACCGCTGTGGACGACCTGTCCTTCGAGGTCGCCGAGGGGGAACTGGTGACCCTGGTCGGCCCTTCGGGGTGCGGCAAGACGACGACGATGATGATGGTGAACCGGCTGATCGAACCGACCTCGGGCCGGATCTACGTGGATGGCGAGGACGTCGCCGGCGTCGACCCGGTGCAGCTGCGCCGCCGGATCGGCTATGTGATCCAGCAGGTCGGACTCTTCCCGCATCGCACGGTTCTCGACAACACAGCGACCGTGCCGGCCCTGGTCGGCTGGAAGAAGAACAGGGCGCGGGCGCGGGCCGCCGAACTGCTCGACCTGGTGGGACTGGACCCCTCGACGTACGGCCCGCGCTATCCGGAACAGCTTTCCGGCGGCCAGCGCCAGCGCGTCGGCGTGGCCCGGGCGCTCGCCGCGGATCCGCCGGTACTGCTGATGGACGAGCCGTTCGGCGCGGTAGACCCGGTCGTGCGCGAACGGCTGCAGAACGAGTTCCTCGGCCTCCAGGCAGCCGTGCGCAAGACGGTCCTGCTGGTCACCCACGACATCGAGGAGGCGGTCCGGATGGGCGACCGGATCGCCGTCTACGGGCAGGGGCGCATCGAACAGTTCGACACCCCGGCCGCGGTGCTCGGCACGCCCGCGACGCCGTACGTCGCCGAGTTCGTCGGCTCCGACCGGGGTCTGAAGCGGCTCTCCGTCACCGAGATCGAGCCGGCCGACCTCGAGCAGCCGCCGGTCGCCCGGCTCGACGACCGTGCCCATGACGCGGCCGCCCTGCTGCGCGGACAGGACGCCCGCTGGGCGGTGGTGCTGTCCGACCGCGGCGAACTGCACGGCTGGGTCTCGGCCGAGGCCCTGGCACTGGCTGGCTCGGCCGGGACGGTCGGAGAGCTGGCCCGCCGGATGGAGGCCTGGGTGCCGGTCGGCGCCCCGCTCAAGCAGGCCTTCAGCGAGATGCTCCAGCACGACGCGGGCTGGGTGGCGGTCCTGGACGGCCACCGGTTCCTGGGCGTGCTGACCCCGGCCAAACTGCACGAGGCCCTGCGCCGCTCGGTGGACGCGGAGGCTCAGGGGGTGCGGCGGGACCAGGTCCGGTTCGACTCGGTGGCCGACGCGTAGAGCGAGCACCGCAAGGCGCGGCTAGATCAGCTTCTTGGACTTCAGGTACGCCTCGGCGACGTCCTCCGGGAGCCGGCGCCAGCTGTCGACCTGTTCGTTCATGGCGGCGAGGTCCCGGGTCGTCAGGACGGTGTTCAGCTTCTCCAGCGCCTGGGTGACCCCGCTGCTGCCCGCCCTGGCCCGGTTCACCACCGGGACGACGTAGTCGGCGTTCTGCAGGTGCTTGTCGTCGGCGAGGAGCACCAGGCCGAAGTCGTCCAGGGTGGCGTCGGTCGTCGTGGTGACGACCATCTGGTCCTGGCCGTTCTGGACGGCGAGCTTGGCGGGGGTGGTGCCGATGCCCTTGGGATCGATGGCGGTGATGTCGATCCCGTACGTCTTCTCCAGTCCGGGCGCGCAGTAGGGCCGCTGCACACATTCGTCGCCGGCAGCCAGCCGTACGGGCAGTTTGGCCGCCCCGAGATCGCTGAGTGTCTTCAGACGGTGCTGTGCGGCGTACCGGGAGGAGACGGCGAAGGCGTTCTGGTCGACCGCGCGGCCGGGCGCGAGGACCGTGAGCCCGCGCCGAGTGGCCAGCCTGCGCAGCGCGCTCATGGTGACGCCGAGGTCCGGCGAGCCGACCGGCGCGGCGTCAGGGCCATTGGCCTTGGTGTTCAGCCAGTCGGCGAACGTGGCCGCGTACTCGGCGACGACATCGATCTGGCCGCTCTCCAGGGCGGGTTCGTACAACTCCCGGTTGGTGACCGTCAGGACCTCGGTGGAGTACCCGGCCTTCTCCAGCAGCAGCGCGTACATCCGCGCCAGCAGCTCGCTCTCGGTGAACCCGGCCGACCCGATGACCAGATGGCGGCTGTCGCCGGTAGAGGCGGTGACCTCTCCCTGTTCCTCCAGGGAAGGCCCGGTCGTGCAGCCGGCCGTCGCGAGCAGGAGCGCGAGGGCCGCGGCTGGGGCGGACCGCCCCCGGCTCATCCCATCCTCCCTCTGGCCCACAGCGGGGCGAATCGCTGCGCCAGCTCGAAGGTGCCCTCCACCAGCAGCGCGAACACCGCGACCAGTACGGCGCCCGCCACCACCTGGGGTGTACTGGCCAGGTTGAAGCCCGCCGTGATGATCCGGCCGAGGCCGCCGCCGCCCACCAGCGCGGCGAGAGTGGCCGTGGCGACCAGCTGGACGGCCGCGATCCGTACGCCGACGAGGATCAGCGGCGCGGCGAGCGGTACTTCGACCCGCCACAGCAACTGGCGCCCGGTCATGCCCATGCCGCGGGCGGCCCGGACGGTGTCCTGGTCCACGCCACGCATGCCCACGTACGCGTTGGTGAGCAGCGGGGGGACCGCAAAGAGCACCAGGGCGATGACGGTGGGCCACTGCGCGTTCGTTCCCAGCGGGGTGAGGAGCAGCAGCACGAGAACGGCGAACGTGGGAACCGCCCGGCCGACGTTGGAGATGTTGACGGCGAGCGCACCGCCCTTGCCGAGGTGGCCGAGAACGATCGCGACGGGCAGGGCGATCAGGCAGCTGATGACCA
The DNA here is from genome assembly GCF_040682335.1 of Streptomyces sp. NPDC051219. Classification (NCBI taxonomy): domain Bacteria; kingdom Bacillati; phylum Actinomycetota; class Actinomycetes; order Kitasatosporales; family Streptomycetaceae; genus Streptomyces; species Streptomyces sp. NPDC051219. The sequence goes on along the minus strand of NZ_JBFBAS010000020.1, from coordinate 49,130 downwards.
GGCAGACGACGGTGAGGACGAGGTGCTCGGCGAGGCGGTTCCATACACCGTTCCCACCGGTCCAGTTGGCGGGCGTGGTGAGCCAGTCCCAGGTCGCGGACAGGGTGTTCACCGGGCGGCCCTCGCCCGTTCCCAGGGGGTCAGGAGGCGCTGCACGCCGAGGAGCAGCAGGTCGGCGGTGATTGCGATGATGACGCAGAGGACGGAGGCGGTGAGCACCTGCGCCTTGAAGAAGGTGTTCATGCCCGCGTAGATCAGGTTGCCGAGGCCGCCGTTCCCGACGATCGCTCCGATGGTGACGAGGGAGACCGCGGAGACGGTGGCGATGCGCAGCCCCGCCATGGCGGCTGGTACGGCGAGCGGCAGCTCGACGCCGAGCAGCAGCCGGACCGGTCCGTAGCCCATCCCGCGGGCGGCCTGCCTGGTGTCCTCCGGTACGGCGCGCAGCCCGGCGAGGATGTTCCGTACGAGGAGGGTCAGGGAGTACAGGACCAGGCCCGCGATGACGACCGAGGCGGAGAGTCCGTACACCGGGAGCAGCAGCGAGAACATCGCGAGCGAGGGGATCGTGTAGAGCACCGTGGTGACGGAAAGCACCGGGCCCGCGGCCCATTTCCAGCGGCGGGCGAGTACCGCCAGGGGGACCGCGAGCAGCACGGCGGTCAGGATGGATGCGAAAGTGAGCTGGAGGTGCTGGAGGATCGCGTCCCAGAGGATCTCGCGGCGGGTGCTGAGATAGTCGCCGCAGATCCATTCGTTGCGCGCGAGGCAGTCTTCCGGGGGCGCCGTCACCCGTCCATTGCAGCCCGGGGGCCGGGTGCCCGCGCGTCCGGCTGGACTGTTCGGGGGCTGTCGTCACTGGGCCCTGTCCGGCAGAGCGCTGCCGCTGCAGGCCGACGGGAAGACGCATTGGCGGCGTTGCGCGTGAGGCGACGGAATGCCTCACCGGCCGCCGGCGTTTGTGCTGGACGAAGGCGACCCTCGTCCATGGGGGTGGCCCGCCCCACCCGGCTCCCGACCCGGAATGCCATGTCCACTCCCCGTACGCTCCTCGGCGCGGCCGCCACCGCGCTCGTCGTCACGCTCGGCGGCTGTTCCGCCGGGGCCGGAGACGCCACGGCCGACAGGCCCTCCGACGCCCGCCCGGCCGGCGCCTCGGCGACGACCGCCGCACCGGCCCCTGCGCCCCCCACCCCTTCCGACGCGGCCGGCTCCAACGCGACCTCCTCCGAGGAGCCGCTTGTCCGCCGGAGCGACACGCAGCCGCGGACTCGGACCGCCGTGCTGGCCATTCCGTCGATCGGGGTGAAGGACCTGCGCGTCGTGCCGTACGAGGGGACGACCGACGACTGGCCCGGTACGCGGATCCAGGACCGTGGTGTGGCCGCCAGTCCGTACGGCGACGAGGGCGGCGTCGGGCCCGGCGAGACGGGCAACTACCTCGTGACGGCCCACCGCCTCTCCGCCGGCGGCCCGCTGCGTGATCTCCCGGCCGTCGAAAAGGGTGACTCCGTCTTCGTCACCTCGGGCGGGATGGTCTACGAGTACACGATCACCGGGACCAGGCAGACGTCCTTCCGTTCCGAGCGGTCCCTCGCGGAGCAGCGAGCCGCCGTTCCGGGCTCGCCGGGCGAGCGCCCCACCAAGGCGATGATCACGGTCTCGACGTGCGCGACGCCGGAGGACGACGCCGCCGGCAACTTCTGGCGCGACGACAAGAACAACCCCGAGCACCGCATCGACAAGATCGGCGAGCTGACATCGTCCCGCAAGGCGCCGCAGCAGTAACCCCGCCGGCCCCGGCGGGCCCCGGACGAGGGCAAGTTGGACTCGGCTGAACGGGTAGGGGCCGTCCCGGACGGACACGGTCGTCGCAGCCTCGCCGAATTGATCGTCAACGGGCGGGCGAGCCCCCGTCGATGAGGCATGACGCGTCCAGGAACACCTCGGAAAAGGGCTCTTCACTTCTCACCCGTATGGGCTAGCAACCGCACGGGATCCCTTGTCCCCCTTGGGCTGTCCCCACCTCGGAGTTGCGTGGCCACTGGCGCCATGAGTCGGTTGGAATCGTGTTCTGCCAGATCTCACCACCAGGAGGAGACATGGACACAACGCGAAAGGGCCAATCGGCCGACAAGCTGTCCGTGGTATTCGCGGTCCGGGTCATCGAGGGCGGCGAACAAGGGTTTCTGGAGATGTACGAGCGAATACGGAAGTCCGTCGCCGCCGTCCCCGGTCACCTCATCGACCGACTGGGCAAGCCCATCGACGGCTCCCGGCAGTGGGTGATCACCAGCGAGTGGGAGACGCCCGAGCACTTCTTCGCCTGGCAGAAGGGCGAGGACCACCGTGCACTGGTGGCTCCGCTGCGCGAGTGGGTCGAGGACACCCAGTCGCTGCGGTACCAGGTCATCCAGGAGACCGTCGGGGAGAAGGCATGACGCGCCCCACCGGCCCTGTGGCCGTCCTCGGTCTCGGCACGATGGGCACCGGCCTCGCCACCCGCCTTCTCGACCAGGGCATTCAGGTGCGGGTCTGGAACCGCACCGCCGAGCGGACCGAGCCGCTCGCCCAGGCCGGCGCCTTCGCCGCCGACCACCCGGCCCACGCCGTCGAAGGTACGACCGCTGCCATCTGCGCCGTGGCCGACGGCGATGCCCTCGGCGCCGTGCTGAGGGGGCCCGACGGGGTCCTGGCCGGAGGCCCGTACCCCGGCGCCCTGGTCTGCGCCAGCACAGTCGCCCCCGAGGAGGTCGTCCGCCTCACCGGGAACGTGCCCTCCGTTCTGGACGTCGGCATGCTGGGCAACCGGGATCACGCCCGCAACGGCGAACTGCGGTTGTTCGTCGGCGGCGAGGAGCGGGCCTTCACCGCGGGGCGACCACTGCTCGAACTGCTGGGCAAGCAGGTCGTCCACCTCGGTGAACTCGGTTCCGGCATGCGGATGAAGCTGCTTCTCAACCTCCTGATGGGGATCGAGGTGCAGGCGCTCGCCGAGGCCGTCGAGCTGGGGGCCGCCACCGGACTCGACCGGAACGTCGTCCTCAGCACGATCGCGGGGAGCGGCTTCGCCTCGCCGGTCATGGCGTTCAAGTCGAAGCGCCTGGCAGCCGGGCGCTTCGACCAGCCCGACTTCCGGCTGCGCCTGATGGCCAAGGATCTCGCGCTCGTCGCGGATCAGGCCGCGGAGGCCGGGCTCCGGCTTCCGCTCGCGGTCGCGGCCGCAGAGGCACACGTCCGCGCCACCGAGCAGGGCCACGGCGACGAGGACTGCGTCGCGGTCGCTCACGCCCTCACACCGAACCCGGGAACCGACACATGATCATCGACATCCACGGGCATTTGTCCCCACCCGAAGCCGCCAGACGCTTCCCCATGCCTCCGAGCCTGACCGACGTCGACGGAATGCTCGCCGCCCGAGCTCAGGCCGGAATCGACCTCACCATCATCGGCAGCCCGGTGGGCGCCGGCGCGATGGCGCGAGTCCCGGGCGTCGACAACTACGCCCAGCCGCGCGACCGGCTGCGAGGCTTCCACGACTGGATGTCTGGCCTGATCGCGTCGTTCCCGGACCAGTTGCGCGGGTACGTGTACGCCAACCCGTTCGGCGACGACGATCACCTGGAAGGAGTCCGGGAGACGCTGGCGGACCCCGCCTTCGTCGGCCTGATCACGACCTCCAGCGTGCACGGCGAGCTGCTCGGTTCTCCACGGGCCGACTCCTTCTTCGCGCTGGCCGCCGAGATGGAGGTGCCGGTCCTGGTGCACGCCCCGGCCGAGCCGATCGGCACGGAGCGGGTCGACGACGTCGGCTTCGTCGAACAGATCGGCCGGTTCGGAGACGTCACCGTGGGCATGGCCATGATCGCGTTCGCGGGATGGCTGGAGAAGTACCCCGGCCTGCGACTGATCGGTGCCACCGGCGGCGGCGCGCTGGCGCTGCTGCCGGAACGCCTGCAGACGGCGGCGCGCCCCCGGCACTGGGGCGGGGGCGCGCCGTCCGCACAGTCCTCCGCCCCGGCCACCTCGACGTCCTCCGCCCCGCCGGCGGCCGACCCGGGCGCGGCGCTGCAGCGCATGTACGTCGACACGAGCCCCTTCAGTCCGGCGCACCTGGGCCTCAACGCGGAGGTGCTGGGACCTGAGCGGATGCTCTTCGGCAGCGACTCACCGCCGCTGTCCGCGCCGCTGGAGGAGCTCATCCGCATGATCGAGAAGCTGCCTGTCGACAAGGCGTCCCAGCAGCTCATCCTCGGCGGCAATGCCGAGGCCCTCTTCGACCTCGGGAGGCGTCCGTGACCACCCTGGAAGACCCCGCCGCCGCAGCCGAGCGGTGCACGCCCGAGTTCCGTCGGAACCCGCATCCGGTCTACGCGGGCCTCCGGGACGTGGCGCCCGTCTGCCCCATGCGGCCGCCGCACGGCATCGAGACGTACCTGATCACGCGGTACCAGGACGCGCGGGCCGCCCTGGCGGATCCGCGGCTGAGCAAGGACATGTACGGGGCCATGGACGCCTACCGGAGGATCTTCGGTGACTCGTCCGTGGCGCTGGACGACCACATGCTCAACTCCGACCCGCCCAAGCACACCCGGCTGCGCAAGCTGGTCAGTTCCGAGTTCACCCCGCGCCGCGTGGAGGCGCTGAGGCCGCACATCCGGAACGTCGTCGAGACGCTGCTGGACGGATGCGCGACCCGGGAACCGGTGGACCTGCTGCCCGCGTTCGCCTTCCCGCTGCCGATCACCGTGATCTGCGAGCTGCTCGGCGTGCCGCCGGACGAGCGGTCGGAGGTGCAGGGCTGGTCCACCACGGTGGCGCAGACCGGGTTCAGCAAGGAATCCAAGCTGGCCCAGCAGAAGGCCGAGGAGAGCCTGCACGCGTACTTCGCGGATCTCCTCAGGCGTAAGCGTGGCCGCCCGGGCGAGGACCTGCTCAGCGCGCTCACCGAGGTCCGGGACAAGGACGGCGGGCTCACCGAGAACGAGCTCATCTCGACGGCGTTTCTGCTGATGTTCGCGGGCCACAAGACGACCGCCTACCTCCTCGGCAACGCCGTCTACCATCTCCTCGACCATCCTGAGCAACTCCGCGCCGTGCAGGAGAACCCGGATCTGGTCGGACCGGCGGTGGAGGAACTGCTGCGCTACGACGGCTCGGTGGAGAGCGCGACGTTCCGCTACGCGACCGAGGAAGTGGACATCGCCGGGACACGGATTCCGAAGGGCGCCCTGGTGCAGATCGCGCTCACTTCGGCCAACCGCGACCCGCTGAAGTTCGACGACCCGGACCGGTTCGACGTGACGCGACCGGAGAACACACAAAGTGCCCATCTCGGGTTCGGGCACGGCATTCACTACTGTCTGGGAGCGCCGCTCGCCAGACTGGAGATGCAACTCGCTCTCACCGGCCTGTTCAGCCGGTTCCCGCGGGTGGCCCTGGCCGACCCCGCGGGTGAGGCGCCCTGGATGACCGTGCCGTTCCCGGCCTTCCGCGGCCTCACGGAGCTGGCCGTTGTGCTCGATCCTGCTGTGCCGTGACCGACAGCGGGGGGCGCCGGCATCCCTCATGCCGTCGAGGGGAATCCGGTGGTGTCTCTGCCGGTGCGCTGGTCACCCAGCGCACCGGCAGACGCTTGTTTCCCCCTGAATGCCAGGTCCGTCAGGCAGCCGGCCCGCGGCCCAGTTCTTCGTCCAGCTGCCGCACCAGCGGATGGTCGGCCGGATGCACGCGGAGATAGATGTCCAGTGCCGCTTCGAGGTCCTCGGTCGCGCCGGCCCGCTGGCCGAGCGCCTCACGGATCAGTGCCCTTCGGCTGCATGCCTCGGCGACATACGGATGCAGCGACCCGTACGTGTCGGTGTAGATGCGATGAGCGTCGTCGGCCTGGCGTATCGCTGCCTCGTCGTCGCCCTGGTCGTGGAGGAGATGCGCGTAGCGGACCAGGGTGCAGGCCCGGTCGGGGTGATCCGTCGTCATATGGGGTGCGGACAGCACCTTGTCGAAAATCCTCTTGGCCTCGGTGAGCAGACGCTCGGCCTCCCGGTCGCCGGGTGTCGAACGGTCCCACGCGGAACGCCGGTCCGGAGCGCCCAGATGCTTCGCGGCCCGTTGTCTGAACGTCTCGCCCAGATGGACCAGCGACGAAAGGACGACACGGTGGCCCTCGGGGTAGCCCGCGGTCTCCAGCACCCTCAGCGCGCTCCGCAGGTGTCCCTCCGCCGCGTCCAGATCACCCGAGTCCAGCAGCGCGAGCCCCAGCGCCTGGTGCACGAACCCCGAACGATTGCGGCCCACGGGCTGGTCACCGCCGCGGGCGTCCTCCAGCAGCCGCAGCGCCTCCTCGTGGTGCCGGACGGCCTCGTCGAGGCGGCCCTGCCGCCAGCGGACCAGCCCGAGGTCGCAGAGGCTTTCGGCCACCCTCACCGGGTCCGCCCCGAGCTGTCTGCGCAGCCGCCGCAGCGTCTGCTCGGCGGCCTCGGACGCCCCGGGGAAGTCGCCCAGCTCCCTCAGTACCCGCCCCAGCTGCGAGTGGCTGTCGAGGGTGAGGGAGTTGCCCTCACTGAGCCAGCTCGTGCGGATGGACAGTGCGCGCTCCGCGTACAACCGCGCCTCGGACAGCTCGGCGCGCTGCACGCTCAGCCTGCTGAGGCACACGAGGGTGTCGGCGACGAGCGGGTGCGAGGGCCCCCGGAGCTGCTCCCGCTGGCGCAGCGCCTGTGTCAGGAGCCGCTGTGCCTCGTCGTGGTCGTCCTGGACCCGGAAGTACTCGCCGACGCTCTGCAGCAGGGCGGCGGTGTTGTCGTCGACGACTGCGTGGTCACGGCAGTGGTCCAGCACCGCGCCGGCATGCAGGAGGAGTTCGAAGCACTGGGGCCAGGTGCTCTCCCGGCCGGGATCCTCGGGGAACCAGCCGTTGACCAGGCGTGCCGCGTCGGTGGCGTGAGCGGCCCGGTCCTCCGCCGTCATCGTGCCCCGGATGGTGTCCTGGACCCGGGCGTGCATGGCGAGGAAGCGTTCTCCCGTCAGCAGCGAGTACCTCCGTGCCGTGTCCATCACCCTGCGGTGACGTACCTGGTCGGCCGCCGCCCCGGCCAGGGGGCGGGGCAGCAGGTCGGTGCGGTCCCCGGCGAAGTCGAAGAAGTAGCCCGGGATGCCCTGGGGGGCGAGGAATGCGCACAGACGCAGGAGCAGCCCGGCCACCGCGTCGTCCGCCTCCACCTGGTTGAAGGACACGATCCAGGCCTGGTTGCCCGGGGCATCCAGCAGCTGCAGATACCCGTCGATGTCGCGTGAATGCCGCAGATACGCCGCCGCCGGCCTCAGGAGCAGGGGCAGGCGTCCCAGCCGCTCGGCAATCCGCGCCAGCCCCGGGCCGTCATCGATCCCGGTCTCGTCCCGGAGGAAGTCCGTGGCCTCCTCCGCGGTGAAGACGTCGAGGGCGATGCGGTTCGGGGCCGCCCGTTGCCAGGCGGGGTTGACCGAGGTGATGAGAACCTGGCCGTTGTTCCTGACGTCCGGCAGCAGGTCCCGCAGGGCGGAGTCGCTCTCGGCTCCGTCGTAGACGAGCAGCCACTTGGCCGTTCTCGGTAAGTCGTGGGTGAGGAGCCGGCGCAGAGTCTGCTGGGGGTCCGAGTCGTCCTGACGTCCGTTGGCGGCCTGGGGGTCACGGTCGCGCTGCAGTTCATGGGCCAGGGTGAGCAGGCTGGCCCGGGTCGTGGGCGGACGGCCCGCGTCCACGAGCCAGACGACGTCGAACAGGTCGCCGAAGCGCCACGCGTACTCCAGCGCCAGCTGCGTCTTGCCGACACCGCTGAGGCCGTGGATGACGCACGTGCGGTCGTCACCGGAGATGTTCGCCTTGCCCAGAACGGAGCGGAGCAGGACCAGCTCCCCGCGGCGAGCGGAGAAGTGCGAGCTGCTGCGCGGGCCGAGATTCGACACCCGCGGGTTCTCGCCCGGATAGCGCGGCTCGGCCGAGCCGGTCATCTGCGACGCGGTGTACTCCGGTGAGGGGACCGCGCCCGAGTGGTGCAGCCGCGCCTCGACGGCGTCGGACGCGTCGTCCGCCGTCCGGCCCGCGAGGCTCAGTACCTCGCATCCCGCCCAGGTCGCCGTGTCGGTCTCGCGGTGTGCCGTGACCAGGGCCAGGGTGTTGCGCGTGCGGCCGGCCGGGGGCGGGGCGGCGGGCGCGTGCCCGGACTCGAGCAGAGTCCTGGAGACGATCACCAGTTCGTGGTCGGGAGGGACGTCGGCGGTCGGCGGAAGCGGCCGTTCGGACGCCTGCCAGGGACGCGTGGAGGTGAGGTACCCGATGCGGCGCAGCCGCCAGGCCAGCCAGCGTGCCCACAGGTCGTCGCCGTACGGGTGGCTGATGAGGATGTGCGGCGGAGGGCCCGAGCGGCCCGGCCGGAACGAACTCATCGAGTACGCTCCGAGTGCCGCGCCGGCCGCGAGGAGGCAGAGCATCAGTATCTGCACACCGCCGTCGAACAGCTTGACGCCGGAGCCGGCCGCGGCCGCGACGCCGGCCCCCGTGAAAACCAGCCAGGTGTCCAGACGTCGCCTCGCTGCACTCCGACGGCGCATGGGGTTCCCCCTTGTCCACGCCCGACGCTTGTCCCCCTGCCGTACAAGTATTGTGTGTGCGGCGCATTCTGACGAGCCGTCTGCCGACATTCCGTTGAACATGCGAACGGGACGGATCCGGGCCACAACGGCATTGCCCGGCAACCGTTCGGGTGACGCGTTGCCGGGCGGGCGCTCCCGGAGTGTCCTGGCGGCGCCCCGTTTCGTTCGTTGGGGGGACGCCGCGTGCCGAGACGGTTCACACTGACGAAGGCGCGCAATGACTGTGCGGTGCTTCGGAAAGGTGCGCCAGTGAAGGACTCCCACGCCCCCCGGACGCTTCAACCGTTCCTGCACCGGACGGTGGTGTGCCTGGCCGCGCCGTACTTCGCTCTGTCGAGCGACGACGGACAACTGCGGGGTACCGGAGTCGACGGCTTCTACGGTCAGGACCGGAGGCTGCTCCACACTCTCCGCCTGCTCGTCGACGGCCAGGAGCCGGAACCCGTCTCCCACACTTCGCGGGACGCCGGCGAGACGCTGTTCCGGGCCGTGCGCCGCTATCCCGACGATCCGACGCCCGACCCCTGCCTCGTCGTCGAGCGCAGACGTGCCGTGGGCCGGCCGGGCGTGGTGGAGTGCGGTGACGGCATCCGCCTGCACAACGCCGGATCCCGGATCCTGCGGTGCTCGGTCTCGGCCGAGGCGGTCACCGACCTCGCGGACGTGGCCACCGTGAAGGCCGGACGGTCCGCGGGCGACGTTCCCTGCAAGCCGACGGAGAACCCGACCCACGGCGTCCAATGGACGTGCCCGCGCGATCAGAGCCGTGTGCTCCTCCGCGCGGTTTACGACGACGGCGGGACGGAGGACAGGCCCGAGCCGCGGATCGTGCTGGACGAAGAGCGCCCCGGAAGGGCGGAGTTCCGCTGGGACGTGGTCCTCCCGCCCGGCGCGGAGTGGTCCGTACGCCTGCTGGTACAGGGCAAGACGGCCATGGTCGCCGGCTATCCGGTGGCACCCCGCCAGGACGCTCCCTGGCAGCCACCCGAGGTGCGCGGGCACGACCGCCTGGCCGCCCTGCTGTCCCGGGCACTGACCGATCTGGACGCGCTGCGACTGGCTGAGAGCGCGACGGCCGAGGGCGAGCGCGAGGACCAGTTCCTCGCCGCAGGATGCCCCTGGTACCTGAGTCTGTTCGGGCGCGACAGCATCTGGGCGGCGAGGATGATGCTGCCCCTGGGCACGGACCTGGCGCGCGGGACGCTGTGGGCCCTGGCCCGGCGCCAGGGGGTGCGGGACGACGCGTTCACCGAGGAGGCGCCGGGCAGGATCCTGCACGAACTCCGGGCCGCCGACACGCACCATGGCGGCGGCATGGTCCTTCCGGCCCGCTATTACGGGTCGATGGACGCGACACCGCTGTTCGTCGTCCTGCTGTACGAGGCGTGGCGGTGGGGACTGGCGGAGGACGAGGTGCGCCGGCTGCTGCCGTATGCCCGGGACGCCATGGCGTGGGTGGAACGGACGATCGGCGACGACGGTCTGGTCCGCTACGCCAAGGGGCGCTCGGACGGCCTGGTCCACCAGGGATGGAAGGACTCCACCGACGCGATCCGGGACGCCGGAGGCAGGCACGTCGAACCGCCCATCGCGCTGTGCGAGGTACAGGGGTACGCGTACGAGGCGGCGACGGCCCTCGGCGCCATGCTCGCGGCCCTGCTGCCCGGGGAGCAGGCGGGAGAGCGGTGGGAACGCCTCGGAACCCGACTGCGCCGCGCGTTTCACCGGCACTTCTGGATCGAGGAGCCGGACGGCTGCCGATACGTCGCCATCGCCGTCGACGCCGACGGCCGGCCGGTGACCGGCCGTGCCTCCAACATGGGACACCTGCTGGGTTCGGGGATCCTCGACGACAAGGACTGCTACCACGTGGCCGCGGCCCTCGTCTCGGACGGAATGCGGACCCCGTGGGGAATTCGCACCCGGTCCGCGAAGTTGGCCGGATTCAACGCGAACAGTTATCACGGCGGATCGGTGTGGACACACGACTGTGCCATCGTCGTCCACGGTATGGCCGCCAGGGGCTTCACCGAAGAGGCGGCCGCACTGCTCGGCGGACTGCTCGGTGCGGCAGGGCACTTCGGCCACCAGCTGCCGGAACTCTACGTCGTGTACGCGAATCCCGACGGCTTCCAGGGGCCCGCCCCGTACCCCGCGGCCTGCCGCCCGCAGGCGTGGGCCGCCGCCTCGGCGGTGCTGCTCTGTTCCGCGATGCTGGGTACCGAGGTGGACGTCCCCCGGCGCCGGCTGTCGGTACGTCCAATTACGCCCTCACTGATGGGCCTGGAATCCTCCTACGCTGTCCGGGGACTGAAGGTCGGCCGGCACACCGTCGACGTGCACGTCGACCGGGAGGGCCGCGTGGAGGTCACCGGCATCGACGACGAGGACTGGGAGATCTCGGTCCACGAGCCCTGCACGAAGTAGACAACGACGGTCCTGCGGAGAGGGGAACACGTGGCCGGCGGCAGGCCGTCGCACTCCCGGGGTTCCATAGCCATCATGCACTGGGCCTTTCCACCCACCGTGGGAGGCGTGGAGTCGCATCTCGGCGACTACGCGGGCCTGCTGGCGCGTGCGGGCTACACGGTGACGGTCCTCACCGGCGAGGCCCGGCCGCAGCCCATCGACCAGGTGCACATCCTGTCGCACCCGCTCCTGCGTCTGTCGGAGCACAGGCGTGCGGCCCAGGCCGGGGAGCGTGACGGCAGAGGGCTATCGCAGGCGGAGCACCAGCAGACCGGCGAACTCCACCGCTGGCTCCGCGAGGTGGTCGAGGACCGCGCCGTCAGGCTCCTGCACGGGCACAACCTGCACCACTTCTCGCCGGTTCCCGCGCTGGCCCTCAACCGGCTCCGGGAACAGACGGGGACGGCACTGTTCCACACGTACCACAGCATCTGGCCGGACGACCCCTGGACGGCGCAGTTCTGCCGCTCCTGGGACCGCCACTACGTGGTGTCCGACTACTTGGCGCGTGCGTGCCGGGAACACCTCGGCATTCGCGCCCGCCGCACCTATCTGGGAATCCCCACCCACCGCTTCCAGCAGCTCGGACACCCGCCACCCGGCGACGAGTTCCGTGTGCTGCTGCCCGCTCGCCTCATCCCCGACAAAGGGGCGGAACTGGCCGTCGAGATGCTGGCCAGGCTCAGGGCGTCGGGTCTGCGCGTCCGGCTCGTACTCACCAATCCGCCGGAGGTCGTGGACTGGCACGGGGAGCAACAGGGCTTTCTCGATCAGCTCGACGAGCTTGTCGACGCGAGGGGCCTGCGGTCCCACGTGGATCTGGTGAAGGCCGCCCGCGAGGAGATGGCGCAGTTGTACGCCGGCGCCGATGTCGTCGTCTATCCCTCCAACTATCCCGAGCCGCTGGGACTTGCGCCGTTGGAAGCGATGTCCGCAGGGCGGCCCGTCGTCGTCACCGGCATCGGCGGGTTGCCCGAAGCGGTGAGGGACGGGGAGACCGGCTATGTCGTGCCTGCGGGTGACCTCGACGGACTCAGTGACCGCGTGCGGAGGCTGCTCCTCGACCCGGAGCTGTCCCGGAGAATGGGTGTGCAGGGCCGCGCGCATGTCGACAGTCGTTTCAATCTGCGTACGTACGCACAGGCCATGGATCAGGCGTATGCCACCTTCCTGGAGGGTCCGGCGCGTATTCCCGCTCCCCAGCGGCTGAACCAGCGGTCGCTGCGACGCCCGGCCTGATCGGGAAGACGCTCGCAGCGTGAGCCAGGGTGGACGCGGACCTGCCGAATCGCGTGTCAGCCGCCAAGGTGCCGGCACGCCCCTGCGCCACGCAGTTCACCGCCGCCGGAACGATCGGCTCGCCGACGCTTGCGCCCGGGCGTCGTACGGGCACCCGGATGTATGGCCGTCACGGCGCCGGCCGGCTCGATCGCGGACAGCGTACTCACGTGTCGCTGTCTTCACCGTGGCAAGCACGCCGGTCCCGCACCTCCGCCTACGGGGTGAAAGCCCTCCGCGCAACTCGACCTCCGAGCGCAGGCGGCCTTCCGTGGGATCGGCCGCAGCCGCCGCTACGCCTGCCCGTTCGTCCGCCGTGGACCTTTTTACCGCACCTGCAATAAAATGGTCCTTGGCCGTCACCTCCCGTACGACGTGGCTCTCTGCGCCCCCCTCGCGGACCGCAGACCGCGACGAGGCTCCGATCAGAGCTCGAGGTGAGGGCATGAACGCCAACCCGCTCGTCTCTCTCGCGCGCCGCCATCGGGCATGCCGGTGTTGCACGTCCTCCCCCTGCGGAAGCTCAGCACCCGATGAGGCGTCAGTGTGTCGGAGGCTCCGGGCCGGGTCCCGGAGCGGTTTCCTTCTTGCGCCGCAGGCGCACGGCACGCAGCAGCCGCAGCGGGAACAGCCCGACGAGCGGGGCTCGACGGCCCAGATCCTCCGAGTCCTCGCGGTCGAAGGCCCGCGCATAGCGCTCGGCGTCCTCGGCCGCCGGATAGCGCTTGGCACCCCCGGCCCCGCATCCGCGGGCACAGTGCCAGCGCATGGTTTCGCCCTCGCTGAGGAAGCGGAAACGGTGTCCGAGAATTCGGCAGCGCAGCATAGAGAGTCACTTTATTCGGAGCGGGGCATTCCGGCCCGTTCGCCGGCCCCTCCCCCACTGTGCCGATGCGCCCGACAGGGTGCGACGCCATGACCACCAGCACCGAACTCCGCACCGTCACCACACGCGTCCCGGCGCGTCTCGACCGGCTGCCGTGGTCGCGCTTCCACTGGCGGATCGTGATCGGACTCGGAACCGTCTGGATTCTCGACGGGCTGGAAGTCACGATCGTCGGTGCGGTGGCCTCGCGTATGACCGAGCCGGGCAGCGGCATCGATCTCACCAGCGCCGACATAGGAACCGCCGCCGCGATCTACGTGGCGGGGGCCTGTTTCGGCGCCCTGCTCTTCGGCCGGCTCACGGACCGCTACGGCCGCAAGAAGCTGTTCATGCTGACGCTGCTGATCTACATCGTCGCCACGGTGGCGACGGCGTTCGCCCACGAGGCCTGGTACCTCTTCCTCGCCCGGTTCATCACCGGTATGGGCATCGGCGGTGAGTACGCCGCGATCAACTCGGCCATCGACGAGCTCATTCCGGCTCGTAACCGCGGCCAGGTGGACCTCGCCATCAACGGCAGCTACTGGGTGGGGGCGGCGATCGGCAGCCTGGCCGCCCTGCTGCTCCTCAACACGGAGATCTTCGCAGCGGACCTCGGCTGGCGGCTGGCCTTCGGCCTCGGCGGCATCCTCGGGCTGGGCATCATGCTGGTGCGCCGCCACGTCCCGGAGAGCCCGCGATGGCTGTTCATCCACGGGCGGGAGGAAGAAGCCGAACGCATCGTCGACCAGATCGAGGCCGAAGTGCGGGAGGAGACCGGCCAGAAGCTGCCGGAGCCGGGCGAGGCCATCACCGTGCGGCAGCGCGACGTCATCCCCTTCACGGAGATCGCCCGCGTGGCCTTGCAGCGGTACCCGCGCCGCGCGGTTCTCGGACTGGCACTCTTCATCGGACAGGCGTTCCTGTACAACGCGATCGTCTTCGACCTGGGCACGATCCTGAGCGGCTTCTTCGATGTGCAATCGGGCTCCGTCCCGTACTTCATGGCCATCTTCGCGATCGCCAACTTCCTCGGACCACTCCTCCTCGGCCGTCTGTTCGACACCGTCGGCCGGAAGCCGATGATCGCGGGCACCTATTTCGGCTCGGCGGCCGTCGCCGTCGTGCTCGCCATCCTGCTGATCAACGGCACACTGACGGCATGGTGGTTCTTCCTGCTGGTCTCGGTGATCTTCTTCGTGGCCTCCGCGGGAGCGAGTTCGGCCTACCTGACGGTCAGCGAGGTCTTCCCCATGGAGACCCGCGCACTGTCCATCTCGCTGTTCTTCGCGGTCGGCACGGGCATCGGCGGTATCACCGGACCGCTGCTGTTCGGCCATTTCATTCACAGCGGCAACCCCGAACTGATGGCCCTGGGCTTCATCATCGGAGCAGCGGCCATGGTCCTCGGCGGGCTGGCCGAGGTGTTCTTCGGCGTCAAGGCCGAGCAGCAGTCCCTCGAGAACATCGCCAAGCCCCTCACCGCCGAGGAAGCCGAGGCGGACTGGCGGAACGAGCCCTCCCCGGAGGCCGCCCGCGAGCGTGCCCGCCCCGAGAACGTCCGGCGGGCGGCCCGCGAGCGGGAGCAGCGGATCGCCGACCGCACGGCCCGCCGCGAGGAACGCGAGAGCGCGGGCGGACGCCGGTACCGTCCCGGAACCGGCAGTTCGTTCTACTCGCCGGGCATGGTCGGCACCACGGGCACGGCAAGCCGGACCGCGGCCATGGCGGACCAGAGCCTCGACCACGAGATCGAGCAGGTCGCCACGGCTCTCGCGGAGCGCGGCCCGACCTCGCTCGCCGAGCTCGAGCGCACCGTCGGGGGCCGGTCGTGGGGTCCGGGCCGCTTCCGCAAGGCGCTGCGCGAAGCCGTCCGGGAGTCGCGCGCGAAGAGTCTGCCCGATGACGTCTACGCTCCGCCCGGCCCGGCGAGCCGGCCTGGCGGAGGGCACAAGTAAACCCCGAACAACCGAGATTATGGAGGTGATGGGTGATGACCGCACCCGTCCGACGACAGCGTGGGAGCGGAACGATGGAGCGGCCGGTCTTCCGGGCGCGGAATCCACTGGCGGAGTTCGACGACCTGATCAGCCAGATGGGCGGGCTGCTCGAGTCCACCGTGGGAGGCGCTGCCCCGAGCACGGTCGTCCCGACGTGGACCCCGCTCGCGGATGTGACCGAAACCGATGACGCCTACCAGGTCGACGTGGAACTCCCCGGCATCAAGAGCAAGGACGTCGACGTCGAGGTCAGCGGCCAGGAACTGGTCGTTTCGGGCGAGATCAAGGAACGGGAGCGCAAAGGCATCCTGCGTCGCGGCACCCGTCGTACCGGTCGCTTCGAGTACCGGATCCTGTTGCCCGGCGAGGTGAACACGGAGGGCATCAAGGCGAACATGACCGACGGCGTGCTCACGATCACGGTTCCGAAGGCGGAGGTCGCAAAGCCCCGTCACATCGAGATCACCGAAAGCGGCACCGGCGACTGAGGAGGCCGGAACCGGCTTTCCGCCACGGCCCGTGCGGCCCACACGGCCCGCGGGCCCGGCGTCACCGCAGCCAGCGGAAGGACCACGAGATGGTTGAGACAGGCTTTTCCTCGTTCGACACCATGGTGGACAAGGCCAACGGACTCCTCAAGGAGATCGAGGAGGCTTTCGGCTGGCCGAAGGACCGCCGCAAGCAGTCGTATGCCGCCCTGCGCGCCGTACTGCACCCCCTGCGGGACCGTCTGACGGTCGACGAGAGCGCGCAGTTCGGCGCTCAACTTCCGACGCTGATACGGGGCATCTACTACGACGGGTGGAGGCCCGCCGAGACACCCGTGAAGATGGACAAGGAGGGGTTCCTCACACGCGTCCGGCAGGAGTTTCCCTACTCGATCGAGGGGGACACGGAACAGCTCGTCCGCACCGTCGCCGGAGTCGTGAAGGGCCACGTCAGCGACGGTGAGTGGGCGGACGTCAAGGCCGGTATGCCCACGTCGCTCGCTGCCGTTCTGCCGTAGCCGGGCGCGAGGGCTGCACCGGCATGGCTTCCACACCCCCTGCGCCGGTGGTGGGCCTGGTCGGGCGACGCAGGGAGCCCGTCGTCGTATGGACGCTGCGCTCCACCGTCGCCGCGGTCCTCGCCCACCTCGCGGGGCTGTGGATGTCCGACAACCCGCAGCCGCTGCTGGCGACAGACCGGTGTACTCCGGTGAGCATGCCTACGGCCGGATGCCGTCGCAGGCGATCGGCAGATGACGCGGGCCTCGCAGGACCGCGTTCTGCCGGTACGGGGGCGGGTCCTCCAGCAGGCGCGGGTTCTCCAGCCTGCGGGCCAGCTCGCTCAGCGCGAGCTGAGCCTCCAGCCGGGCCAGCGGCGCCCCGAAGCAGCCGTGGATGCCGCTGCCGAAGCCCAGGTGCTCGATGTCCTCGCGGTCCGGGTCGAAACGGTCCGGCTCTTTGAAGCGCAGAGGGTCACGGTTTCCGGATGCCAGGATCAGCCAGAGCGACGCGCCCTTGGGGATGGTGACGCCGCGGACCTCGATGTCGGCGAGCGTGCTGCGTTGCGGCAGCAGCTGCACCGGCGGCTCGAAACGCAGCAATTCCTCGACGATGGGCACGGCCAGCTTCGGGTTCTCGCGCAGCCGCCGGAGGACTTCCGGGTTCCGCAGCAGGGTCAGCATCCCGTTGGTGATGAGGTTGACCGTCGTCTCATGGCCCGCGATCAGCAGCAGCGCCGCGGTGCTCAGCACCTCCATCGTCGTCATGGCGCCGTCCGGCCCGTGCGCGGTCGCCAGCTCGGAGAGCATGTCGTTGCCGGGCTTCTTGCGGCGCTCCTCGATGAGCCCGGCCAGGTACATGCCCAGCTGCATGCGGGCGTCGTGCGAGACCTTGGCACGCTCGTCGGCATCGGAGTCCGGGTCGGGGTCAAGACTGGCGGCGATGGTGTCCGCCCAGCTGTGGAAGCGTGCCTCGTCCTCGCGCGGCACTCCCAGCAGCCGGCAGATCACGGTCACGGGGAACGGGTACGAGAACTGGTCGACCAGGTCGATCCGCTCCGTACCGCCGATGCCGTCGATGAGGCCGGACACGATGCCGCCCAGCTCGCCGCGCATGTCATGGACGCGCCGGGGGGAGTGCGGCGGCCCGAACGGCCGGTTCGTCATGCGGCGCAGCCGGTCGTGTTCGGGAGGGTCGAGCCGCAGGAAGCTCGGCGGCAGGGCCGCCTCCTCCCCCGTATCGGCCAACGGGTCGCCGGACGACGATGCCAGATTGCGAGCGTCGGAGCTGATCCGCGGATCGTGGAGAAGGCCCCGGATGTCGTAGTACGTGCTGATGACGTACGGCCCGTCCGCCTCGTGGAACACCGGCGTCCTGCGGAGCTCCTCGTACAGCGGATACGGGTTGGCGCGGTTGGAGTAGGCGATGATCTGCCGCAGGTTGGCTTGCGTCATGAGCGGTCCTCGTGGGCGTCGGATCAGTGCCCGGCGGGGGTGAACGTCATCCGCCGGTCGGCCGGCGAATATCCGCTGAGAGTCACGGTCGGGCCGTGCGTGGGCACTGACGGGTCGGGGAAGTCCGCGGGCATCGGGCGCTGCCCCTCCGGGCGGCGGTCCACCGTGGGGAACGGCAGCGGGAACGGCGCGGTGGTCTCGATGAGCTGCTGGTAGAACGGCAGCCACTTCGACTGGTCGAAGGTGACCGCGCCGATGACGCGCCCCTGGTACCCGTACACGCCGGTGAACCTGCGCTCGTCGCGCGAGCCCTGCGCGATGAGGATCTCCGTCCCCATGGACGGCACCCCCACCGACTTGATGTTCACACCGAACTGGGAGGACCAGAAGGCCGGCACCCACATGTGGGGGCGGCGGTCGACGCTCTCGCTCAGCATGTTGTGCGCCGCGATCTCGGCCTGGGCGACCGCGTTGCCCCAGTGCTCCAGGGACAGGAACTGGTACCCGAACAGCGGATGCGGAGACCGTGCGACGTCACCGGCCACGTAGATGTCGTCGGTGACGATGCCGCGGATGTCGAAGGCCCGGCACCCGGCGTCGCAGGCGATTCCCCGGGGCCCCGCGCCCAGTCCTGATCCGGCGAGCCACTCGGTGTTGCGCGTGGCGCCGAGCGAGACGACCACGACCTCTGCCTCGAGGGTGGTGCCGTCGGAGAGATGGGCAACGCGGACCCGTCCCGCTGAGTCCCCCTCCAGCCTGGTCACCATGATGCCGCAGCGCAGATCGACGCCGTGTTCACGGTGCAGCCCGGACGCGACCTCGCCGACGACTCCGCCGAGCGCCCCCACCAGGGGTGCGGCGCCCCGTTCGGCGACGGTGACCGCAAGCCCGCGTTCCCGGCAGGCGGAGGCGATCTCCGAGCCGGTGAACCCGGCGCCGATGACGAGCACGCGGCGGGGACCTTCCGCGAGCCGGCGCTCCAGCGCGGTGGCGTCGTCGCGGGTGCGCAGGACGAACACCCCGTCGAGTTCCGCCTCGTTCTCCTGCGGCCACGGTCTGGCCCGTACACCGGTGGCGATGAGCAGCCGGTCGTACTCCACCTCGTCGCCGTCGGCCAGCCGTACCCGCCGGGCCGCCATGTCGAGACCGGTGGCCGGGACCCCGATGCGCCACTGCGCTTCGATCGCCCGTCGCCGGGGCAGTACGGTGCGATCCGCCGTCGCCTTGCCCAGCAGGACCTGTTTGGACAGTGGGGGCCGGTCGTACGGCTCGTACGGCTCGTCGCCGATCATCGTGAGCGAACCGGTGAAGCCCTCCTCGCGAAGGGTCTCCGCGGCGCGCAGGCCGGCCAGTGATGCTCCGACGACGACGAACCGCCCTTCGCGCCTGAGTCGGTCCAGCTCGCCGTCACCGTTCATCGGTCGCCTCCGGTGCCGGCGCGGCCTCGTCCGCCCATTCCACGAGGATGGCCTGCACGGGGCACGCGGCTACGGCTTGTGCCACTTCGTCGCGTTGCTCCTCGTCGGCCTGCGGGCTGTACAGCAGGGACTCCTCGCCGTGCATGGCGAAAACGCCGGGTGCGAGGAACGCGCACTGCGCGTACCCCTGGCACCGGTTGAGATCGACGACAAGCCTCACCGCGGATCAGCCCTTCCGTGTCCCCGCTCGTCCTGCCTTTCCAGCATGCGCGTGAGGCAGCGGTACCGCTCGCCGGGAAGCCCGTTGGGGCGATGGCCTCAGCCCTTGCCCTCGGCGCCGGACCGCTGCCGGAGACCGATTCGGAGGATGTGGACACTGACGATCAGCACCCAGGCCGGGAAGACCAGCTCGGACCAGGGCGCGCTTGATCCCACGACGAGCAGGATCAGCCCCGCGAGGTAGCCGATGAGCGCGAGCGGGCGTGGGAAAACGCCGAGGCGGTGTCCAATGGTCGATGCCGTGAAGATGAACACGGCCGCCATGCGCAGCGCGTAGGTCGTCAGCAGCGTGTAGGCGTAGTGGCGGCCGAAGTCGGAGGGACGGCCCTCGTTCAGTACGGTGCCCGCCGCGGCGGCGGCTCCGAACAGGGTGGCCACGAAGACCAGTCCACTGCCCAGGAACACGGTGGCGACGAACCTGTCCTCGACTTCGCCGACCTGTGTGCGCAGGGCTCCCATGAACCACAGGAAGGAGATTCCCGCGAACGGGACGATCTCCAGTGCCGTGCGCACCGCCCAGCGCTCGTCCGGATCGACGGCCGCGTCGGCAACGTTTCCCGAGGGGACGGCGATCCGCATCAGCACGATGGCCGCCGCGAGCAGCAACGCGAAAACGGCCCCTGCCATCCCGGCCGCCCGGGGCGTCCGCAGCCGCTCGCTCTTCGGCTCCATGGACGATCGCCTTCTTTCCCGGTTCCCCTCTCGGTCCAGCAAGCAGTCACGACTGCGCCCTCGCCACCGGGGACACCCGTATGGGGGACGGGCCCGCCTATGCCGCGCGCCCGGCCGCGCGTACGGAGCGGCCGTCGCGGTCCACACTTCTCACAAGGAGCGGACGCGCCGACTCAGTTGCTCGCACGCACCGTCGTGAATGGTGTGTTATTCGGTCATGAATGCACATACGCGTCGTACTGTGCTCGGTGTTCCCCTCGCAGTCGCCGCCTCGGCGGTGGCCGCCTGTTCAGGTCCCGGGTCCGGCTCGCGCTCCGGATCGGGCTCCCCCTCCGGCTCCGGCTCGCCCTCCGGCTCCGGGGCGCGGTCGGGATCCGGCGGACACAGCGGCGGCTCGTTCGTCCCCAAGGGACCGGCGGGGTACGTGAACCCGTCCGACCCGGAGGTTCTCGCCGCCGAGAAGGAACGCGGATCCGGCCCCGTCCGGACGGTGAAGCTCGTCGCCACGGCGACAACCTTCGACCTGGGCGGGCGCACCGTCAGGTCCTGGGCATACGGCGATACGCTGCCGGGCAAGGAAATCCGGGTCACCGCCGGCGACATCCTGGACCTCACGCTCGCCAACCACCTGCCCGAGACGACGACGCTGCACTCGCACGGCATCCGTCTGCGCTGCGACATGGACGGTGTGCCCGGCCTCACCCAGCCTTCCATCAAGGCCGGCGCGGACTTCAGGTACCGCTTCGCCGTGGCGCACCCGGGCACGTACTGGATTCACTCGCACTCGGGCATGCAGCTCGACCGGGGTCTGTACGCACCACTGATCGTGGAGGACCCCAAGGAGCCGTTGTCCTACGACAAGGAGTGGGTCGTCGTCCTCGACGACTGGGTCGACGGCGTGGACGGCTCGACGCCGGACGGTGTGCTCGAGCAACTGAGCGGCGGCAGGGGCATGTCCATGATGGACATGGGCGAGGAGAGCAACGGCGACGGCTCCGGCCATCACGTGTCCGGGAAGCACTCCTCGGCTCCCGAAGCCCCCGCCGGTCCCTCCCGCATCCTCAGGAACGCCAGGAGCCGCCTGCTCAGAAGTGACGGCGGCAATGTCGACTACCCGTACTACCTGGTCAACGGCCGTATTCCGCAGGCGCCTTCGGTGTTCCGGGCGCGCCCCGGGGACCGCATCCGGCTGCGGATCATCAACGCCGGGGGCGACACCGCATTCCGCGTGGCGCTCGGCGGGCACACGATGACCGTGACGCACACGGACGGCTACCCCGTCCGGCACACGAAGACCGACGCTCTGCTTCTCGGCATGGCCGAGCGGTACGACGTGCTGGTCACCGTCAAGGACGGGGTCTTCCCGCTCGTCGCGCTCGCCGAGGGCAAGAAGGCCGTGGCGTTGGCTGTCCTGCGCACCGGCAGCGGGGAGGCCCCCGCACCGTCCGTGCGTCCGTCGGAGCTGAACGGGCGAGTGATCCCGGCCAGGCGCCTCCTGCCCCATGAGTCGGTGGCCTTGAGCCGGCGCGAACCGGACCGCGAGATCCGCATCAGACTCACCGGTGGCATGAAGAAGTTCGACTGGGCCTTCGATCACGAGCCCTACTCCGTCGAGCAACGCCATCCGGTCCGCAGCGGCGAGCGGGTCCGGCTGACCCTCATCAACGCGACGAACATGTGGCACCCCCTCCACCTGCACGGGCACACCTTCGCCCTGGCGGGCATCAACTCCGTCGGCGCCCGCAAGGACACGGCGCCGGTGCTGCCGCACCGCAAGCTGGTGGTGGACTTCGATGCGGACAACCCGGGCCTGTGGATGCTCCACTGCCATAACCAGTACCACTCGGAGTCCGGAATGATGACGCTCCTCGGCTACCGGAAGTGACACCCCCAGGGGGCAGGGGCATGGCCCACCGCGCGGATGCCGCACGGTGGGCCGTGCCAGATGAGGCACTGCTCCCGGGCGCCTGACCGGCGACTGCCGACCGGCCCGGGGGCCACGTTGTTACGGCGCCATCTCGTACGCCCCGGCCAGGGCCTCGACACGTTCCCAGACGCGCGCCGAGCGCGCTTCGTCGACAACGGGGCGCCGGACCGCACCGAGCGCCCAGCGCTGCTGTTCCGCGGTGGCGGAGTCCTTGCCGTGCAGCTCGACGGCGTGCGCGGAGAAGTCGCGCACGAGAACGGAGAACAGCTCGTCGAGCACGTCCTCGTCCAAGCCCGTCAGACGGGCCTGCTCCAGGATCAGCTGTCCGTGTACCACCAGCGCGAACAGCTGGCCCACGGAGAGAAGGAAGTCGAGGTCGCGGCTCTGCTCCTCGTCGGGGGCGGCGGTGGCGACGAACTCGCACAGGGCGTCGGCCTGCTGCCGGAAGCGGGCGACGTTCGGCACCTCGGCGTACGCGTCGTAGGCGGTGCGCCAGTCGTGGAAGCGTATGGATCCCAGGCCGCGGGCCGGTCCCTGCCGGAAGAGGAAGGCGTCGTCGGCCGCGTCGAGGCGGGACGGCACGGGCGCGTACTCGGCCGGGTCCAGCAGGTGGTTGCGCATGAACTTGAGGATCAGCGCGAGGTTGACGTGGACCGTGCCCTCGAGCTTGGGCAACCCGCGGATCTCGACGGCGGCCTGGGCGAAGTAGGTGTCCTTCTCGAAGCCCTTGGCGGCGATGACGTCCCACATCAGGTCGATGACCTTCTCGCCCTCCGTGGTCACCTTCATCTTCGTCATCGGGTTGAACAGCAAGTACCGGCGGTCGTCGGGCCCGGCTGAGCGGAAGTAGTCGACGGCGCGGTCGCTGAACAGCTTCATGCCGACGAGGCGGACGTAGGCGTCGGCCAGCTCGCGGCGCACGTGCGGGAAGGCGGTGACGGGGCGGCCGTAGAGGATGCGGTTGTGCGCGTGGGTGACGGCCTCGTACATCGCGTGCTCGCAGATGCCGATAGAGGCGGTGCAGAGGTTGAACTTGCCTACGTTGACGGTGTTGAGGGCGGCGTCGAAGGCGGCGCGGCCGGTGTGCAGGACGTCGTCGGGGCCGACCGGGTAGTCGTCGAGGCGGAACTCGCTGACGTACTTGGAGGAGTCGACGACGTTCTTCACGAGGTGGTACGCCGGGTGGCGGCTGTCCGCGGCGAAGAAGACGTAACCCTCCGGGCCCTCGATGTCGGTGCGGCGGCCGAAGACGGAGACGAGTCCGGCGGCGTTGCCGTTGCCGATGTAGTACTTGGAGCCGCTTGCCCGGAAGCCACCATTGCCGTCGGGGTCCAGCAGCATGTCGGTGGAGTAGATGTCTGCGCCGTGGGTCCTCTCGGACAGGCCGAAGGCGAACACCTCGCCCTGGGTGAGGAGTTCCGCCGCGCGCGTGCGGGCAGCGGTGTTGTCGCTCTGCCAGACCGGGCCGAGGCCGAGGATGGTCACCTGCCACGCGTACCAGTAGTCGAGGCCGTAGAACCCGAAGATCTCGTTGAGCGCGGCGATCCGGGCTGTGTCCCAGCGCTGGTCCTTCTGTCCGGCGGCGGAGGACGGGGTGAGGAAGGTGGCGAACAGCCCTTCCTTGGCGGCGAACGCGAGGAAGTCCGACAGCCAGGCGCGGGAGCGGTAGTCCTCGATCAGCTTCCGCTTGCCGCGGTCCTCGAACCAGTCGACGGTGGCGCGCAGCAGCCTGCGGGTCTCCGGGTCGAAGTGCGCCGGGTCGTACGTACGCGGGTTGAACAGCAGGGCGTCGGCCATGGAGGTTCGCCTTCCGAGGGGTGAGTTGAAAGGTGCGGGTTGCTGGTTGCCGGATGCGTGTTGCGGATGGACAAGGGCGGGGCAGTTCAGGTGCGCGGGCGTGCCGCGCCGAGCCGGTGGACGGTGGCGAGTACGTCGTCGAGCCAGGCGATCGTCATGCGCTCGTACGCGATGCCGCCGCGCAGCACGACGTGCTGCAGTTCATGACCGGCGTCGGGCGGTGCGGGAGCCCCGGGCCCGGTGAAGTCACGCAGCTCCCCGGCGAGATAGTGCGCAAGCCGGTCGCTGTGCACCTGACGGTGGCGCTCGACCTCGCGGATCAGCGCGGCCGGGTCGTCGAAGGCCGCACCACGGATCTTCACGGCCAGGTCGTGCCGGAGGCTCTCGGGTTCGATCGGCTCGTGCAGCCACTGAGAGAGGGCGGCGCGGCCGAGGCCGGCGACGGAGTACTCCTTCTTGTCCGGCCGTCCCTGCTGTGGCACCTCACGGACGGCGAGCAGGCCGTCGGCCTCCATGCGCTTGAGCACGCGGTAGATCTGCTGATGGGTGGCGGTCCAGAAGTAGCCGATGGACCGCTCGAACCGCCGGGCCAGCTCATAGCCGGAGCCCGGCTTCTCCTGCAGCGAGACGAGGATCGCGTGTTCGAGCGCCATACCCCGATGTTTCTATGCAACGAGTTGCATAGACAAGCGGCAGCGCCGGGATGAGACACGGCTCACCCGGGGTGAGAGCAGGGCGGCGAGGCCCACGTGACGCTGCCGCGGCTCCTTGCCGACCGGCCCGGTGGGCGTCGACGCCGAACCCTGCCGGGCGCTCGCGTGGCCGACGAGGTGACGTCCCAGCTGCACCCGGACGAGCGTGCGGAGTTGGCCATGCCGCCCTCCGCCGCGCGTCCTCCGGCGTTCGGCCGCTGCTGATACGCAGGGAGGCCCTGTTGAAGGCTAAAGGCGTAGGATTGTATCAGGACCCGGGCCCTCACATATGTGGGCCCGGGTGACCGACCGGCCGCGCAGCAGGCGTGGTTGCTTGCTGATGTGGCGACGGAGCCGCGGTTCGCGGCAGCCGTCGCCGTGCGGCTGCCCGATTGTGCGTAGAGTTCTGATCACGACCATCATCGGTACTCGGGGGCATTGGGCAGGGCGATGCCCGCCCAATGCGACAGAATCCGAGGTCGCCATTCCCCATGGACGACGTTGCAATAGCGAAGCCCGGTGATTTCCGCCGGCGCTCGTCTCGCCGCAGGACCACGTCGAGGGGTTGCAGGGGTCCTCACTCACCACTCCGGTCCTCGGTACGGATGTCACAGTGGCCGGGAGATTCGCAGAGCGTAGCGGCCATGACACCGTCAGGATCTCCGCAATCCAAATTGCGAGACGGGTGCTCAC
This sequence comes from Streptomyces sp. NPDC051219, assembly GCF_040682335.1. Lineage (NCBI taxonomy): Bacteria > Bacillati > Actinomycetota > Actinomycetes > Kitasatosporales > Streptomycetaceae > Streptomyces > Streptomyces sp. NPDC051219. Next base: position 23,969 of record NZ_JBFBAS010000020.1, on the reverse strand, counting down.
GAGGCAAGAAAAAGTGCCGCTGTACCCATACGTCGTCCCGGCAGCCACGAATAAGAGTCATGACGACCGACTATCGCGCGCTTCGAGCCCACACGGCAGTTGCGGGCCTCTGTCCAGTCGGGTCACCGTCCGTGCTCGGCACGCTGCCCATCGTGCGTTCCGCCCAATCCGGAGTTCCGGAGCACGCGCGAACACGCGGAGTTGCGTGGCTTGGGCGACAGTGGTCTTAGACGTCCCCAGGGAGCCCTCATGGCCGGAAAGCCAGTCGAAGCGTTGCCCTCCGCGCGGCAGCAATCCTCTTTCCTCCCCCACGAATTTGCGGACCCGCCCGTCGGCGCCGAAGAGATGCTCGCCGAGTTGCTTGCCGACGTCGCGTGCGTCGACGAAGTGCCGGTGGACAGTCATTTTTTCGACGAACTGGGTGCCGACTCATTGGTGATGGCGCATTTCTGCGCACGGGTGAGGAAGCGGGCGGACCTGCCGTCGGTGTCGATGAGGGACGTGTACCGGCACCCGACCATCAGAGCTCTTGCGACGGCACTCGCCGACTCCGTGCCCGCTCCTCCGGTCGAACCAGCCGTCCCGGAGCCGGCCGTCCCGACGAGCAGGCGCCGCTACATCCTGTGCGGCGCGTTGCAGATCTTGAGTTTCCTCGGGTACGCCTACCTCGTCGCACTCGTCGCTGCGCAGGGTTACGAATGGATCTCCGCAGCATCGGGTCCGTTCGACACCTACCTGCGAGCAGTCGTGTTCGGTGCCGCGGCCCTCGTGGTCCTGTGCAGCGTGCCGGTCATCGTGAAATGGGCGCTTGTCGGCCGGTGGCGGGCCGTGCAGGTCGACATCTGGAGCCTGGCGTATGTCCGATTCTGGATCGTCAAGACGCTGGTCCGGTCGAATCCACTGGTCCTTTTCGTCGGTTCGCCGCTCTATTCGCTCTATCTCAAGGCGCTGGGCGCGAAAATCGGGCGAGGCGTCACCGTCTTCTCACGGAACGTTCCAGTGTGCACCGACCTGCTGACAATCGGTGACGGGGCGGTCATCCGCAAGGACTCGTTCTTCAATTGCTACCGGGCTCACCACGGTCTGATTCAGACGGGGGCGGTCACCCTCGGCAGGAATGCGGTCGTCAGCGAGGCGACCGTCCTCGACATCAACACCTCTCTGGGCAACGGTTCCCAGCTCGGCCACGCATCCTCGCTGCACAGCGGCCAGGCCGTCCCCCACGGTGAGCACTGGCACGGTTCACCGGCTCAGCGAACCGAGGTCGACTTCCAGGCCGTGGCCCCTGCCAGGTGCGGTGCCCTGAGAAGGTCGACCCACAGCATCCTGCAGTTGCTGACCGCGTTGCTCCTTTACGTGCCCCTCGCTGCCGGCGGTATCGACTTGCTGCTTGCCGAGGCACCACAGCTCGCCGTGGCGCTCGAACCCGGACCCGCGGTCCTTACCAGCTGGTTGTTCTACCTCGACATCCTGGCGGTCACGGCCGTAATGTTCTTCGGCGCCATACCCCTCGCCCTTCTTGTGGCCGCTTCCCCTCGGCTGGTCAGCCGGATCGTGAAACCGGGCAGGGTGTACCCCCTGTACGGTTTCCACCACGGGGTGCACCGGGCCATCGTATTCATTACCAACAGGCGCTTCCTGACACGTCTGTTCGGCGACAGTTCCGGAATCGTCCACTATCTGCGCTGGATCGGCTACTACCTTTCGCCGGTCGAGCAGACCGGGTCGAACTTCGGCACCCTGGTGAAACACGAGAGCCCGTATCTGACATCCGTCGGAACCGGAACCATGGTCGCCGACGGGCTGTCGATCATAAACGCCGAGTATTCGAGTTCGTCCTTTCTCGTGTCCCGGACGTCGATCGGAGCAAACAATTTCCTCGGGAACAGGATCGCGTACCCATCGCGGGGCAGGACCGGCGACAACTGCCTCCTCGCCACAAAAGTAATGGTGCCGGTCGACGGAAAGATTCGTGAGGGGGTCGGGCTTCTGGGCTCGCCGAGCTTCGAAATTCCGCGTTCGGTCCAGCGGGACAGCACCTTCGACGAGCTGAAGAGCGGCGAGGAACTCCGCAGCCGCCTGTGGGCCAAGAACCGGCACAACGCAACCACTATGGGGCTGTACCTGCTGGTGGGATGGATCTATTTCTTCTGCGTCACCGTGCTCTACTCGGGCGCCGCTGACTTCTACTCACAATTCGGTGCGGCTTCCATCGCCCTGGCAAATGTGCTCATGCTCGTGTTCACGACGATCTACTTCGTGCTGGTAGAGCGTGCCGTCACGGTTTGCCACCCCCTGGCTCCGCTGTTCTGCTCGATCTACGATCGCCGCTTCTGGCGAATTGAGCGCCTGTGGAAGGTGCCGTCGGAGGCATATCTGCTGGTCCTCAACGGGACACCCTTCAAAAACGTGGTCCTGCGCATGCTGGGCGTCCGCATCGGCAGCATGGTGTACGACGACGGCTGCAATCTGACCGAACGCATGATGGTTACCATCGGCGACCGTTGCACGCTCAACGCGGGAAGCGTCGTTCAGTGCCACTCGCAGGAAGACGGCACTTTCAAGTCCGACCGCAGCACGCTCGGCTCCGGCTGCACCCTCGGTGTCGGTGCCTTTGCCCACTACGGGGTGTTTATCGGCGACGGCGCCCTGCTGGAGGCGGACTCGTTCCTCATGAAAGGCGAAGTCGTCCCGCAGGGCGCGCAGTGGGGAGGGAATCCGGCCCGGCCGATCCGCCTGGACGGTGGCGGGAGTGGAGGTAGGTTCTGATGGCAACGCCTTCGACCCCACACGTGGAGTTCCGGCGCGCAGCGCTCGGCGACGGCGCCTTCACCGCGGTGCCACGATGGGCCGGCGCACGGGTGCCTGGCAGCGCCGTACACGAAACGGCGATCCCCGAGGGCCTTGTTGGGGCGTTGCACCGGCTGGCCGATGAACTGGGCGTGTCGCTCAGTTCGGTGCTGCTGGCCGCGCATGCCAAGGTACTCGCCGCGCTCTCCGGTGAACGGGTCGTCACGAGCGGTTATGTCGCCGCGGCGAAGGGCCGGCCGTTGCCCTGCCGGCTGACGACCGCAGCCGGCACATGGCGCGAGCTGCTGCTCGACACCCGGCGGGCCGAGTCCGAGCTGCTCGCGCGCCAGGACTTCGCCGTGGCTGAACTCGGTCGCGAGCCGGCCCCGAACGGAGGGTGGCCGGGGGCGGTGTTCGATCCGGCCGGTGACGGCCGCGGTCCCGCCGAGGACTCCGTGCTGTGCGTGGCGGTCCCGCACCGGGACGGCCGGCGAATCCTGCGGCTGCGGTACCGGACCGATGTGCTCGACGAGGGCGCGGCGGCAAGGATCGCCGGCTATCACCTCACCGCGCTCAAGCTGATGGCCGACAGCCCGGATGCCGCGCACGGGCGCCAGAGTCTCCTGTCCCACGAGGAGCTCCGGTTCCAGATCGACGGGCTCGCCGGGCCGCACCGTGAACTGCCGGACCGGCGGTTCCACGAGCTGTTCGAGCAACGCGTGCGGGCGCACCCCGACGCCATCGCGGCCGTACACGCCGGCCGGCCGTGGACGTACCGGGAGCTCAACAGGCGCGCCAACCTGCTGGGGCACGCCCTGCTCGCGGAGGACTTGCGCCCCGAAGATGTCGTCGCTGTCGTGACCGAACGCAATCTGGACTGGATGGCCGCTGTCCTCGCTGTCTTCAAGGCCGGGGGCGTCTACATGCCCGTCGAACCGCACTTCCCGGCCGACCGCATCGCCACCATGCTCTCCCGTGCCACATGCGGGCTCGTACTGACCGAGCCCGGCAGCAGCGCCAACCTGGACCGGGCCCTGGTCTCACTGCCGGGGACGCGAAGGTTCTTCATCGATGCAGTCTGCGAAGGGAGTTCGGCCGACGGCGACCTCGGCGTCCAGGTCGCCTCCTCTCAGCTCGCCTACCTCTACTTCACCTCCGGCTCCACGGGCGCCCCCAAGGGCGCGATGTGCGAACACGCCGGTTTCCTGAACCACCTGTACGCCAAGATCGACGATCTGGGGATCAGCGAGGGCCAGGTCGTCGCGCAGACCGCACCGCAGTGTTTCGACATCTCGCTGTGGCAACTGATGTCAGCGCTGCTCGTGGGCGGACGGACCCTGCTGGTCGAGCAGGAGGCGATCCTCGATGTCCACCGGTTCCTCGACACGATCGTCGACGGGCGGGTCGGCGTCCTCCAAGTGGTGCCGTCGTATCTGGACGTCGTGCTTTCCGGCCTGGAGCGAAACCCTCGCCCTCTGCCGGACCTGCGGTGCGTTTCGGCCACCGGCGAGGCGTTGAAGAAGGAACTCGTCCAGCGTTGGTTCGCGGCCGAACCCACGATCCGACTGGTCAACGCGTACGGGTTGACCGAGACGTCGGACGACACCAACCACGAGGTGATGGACCGAGTGCCGGACACGGAGCGGGTGCCGCTCGGACGTCCCGTCAACAACGTACACATCTACGTCGTCGACGAGAACCTGTCACCGGTCCCTCTCGGCGCCCCCGGTGCGATCGTCTTCTCCGGCGTCTGCGTCGGCCGCGGTTACATCAACGATCCGGAGCGTACTCGGACGGCCTTCATGGCGGATCCACACCGGCCGGGCCAACGGCTGTTTCGAAGCGGGGACTTCGGCCGCTGGCTCCCGGACGGCAAGCTGGATTTCCTCGGCCGCCATGACGCACAGGTCAAGATCCGTGGGTTCCGCATCGAGCTCGGCGAGATCGAGAACACCTTCCTGGAAGTGCCCGGTGTCCGAGACAGTGCGGTCGTTGTCACGGAGCGGGCGGGCCGCAAAGACCTGGTCGGGTTCTACTCGGCCGGGGCCCCGCTGCACAGCGGCGTCCTGCGGGACCGGCTGGCCGAGTCGCTGCCCGACTACATGGTCCCGACGACCCTCCACTGGCGGGACAGCCTGCCGCTGACCGCGAACGGCAAAATCGACAAGAAGGCGCTGACGGCAACGGCCGAGGAACTCGACGCGGTCAAGGACGGCTACCACGCGCCCAGCACGCCCACCGAACAGCGCCTTGCGGCGGCTTGGGCCAGGGTGCTCGGTATCCCGCAGGACCAGGTCGGCCGACGGGACCACTTCTTCGACCGTGGTGGCACCTCACTGTCGGCGGTAAGGCTCGCGATCTCCCTGGACCGAACCGTCTCCCTCGCCGACCTGACGAGCCACCCGGTCCTCGCCGATCTGGCCGGCCTGATCGACGCGCGTACCGAGCGGAGTCCGGAGCTCCTGCAGCCGCTTACGGATGCGAACGGCGCCCGGCCCGGTGCTCTGATCGGCTTCCCCGGCGCCGGCGGGGACGCGGCGGACTTCCAACCGCTGGCCGACGCGCTGCACGGCGGCGGACCGGCGGTCTACGCCGTTGCCCCGCCCGTCCCCGGCACCGCCGGCGGCACCGAGCCGTTCGCGCCCATGGCCCGAATGGTCGAGCAGGTGGTCGCCGAGATCACCCGGCTCGGGCACACCAGGCTCCTCCTGTGGGGTCACTCCTCGGGCACGGCGTCGGCGGTGGAGACGGCCAGGAGGCTGCAGGAGCGCGGTGTGCACGTCGAGCGGGTGTTCCTCGGCGCGCAGCTTCTGGGTGACGCCGCCGCCCGGCGTGCTGCGATCGCCGAGCCGGCCGGGCGCGGCGACGACAGGGCCGGTACGTGGCGGGGCACGGAAGGTTCCCTCGGGTCCGAGGGGCCCGGCGTACAGGGCGGCGAACGTGCCCGTGCGGCATACCGGCACGACTGTTCGACCGCGCACCGCTATTTCGCGGACCTCCTGGAAGCCCCGCCGGCCGTGAAACTGTCCACGCCCCTCACCGTGGTCGTCGCCGCCGACGACCCTGACACGGCGGACTTCCGACAGAGATACCTCGACTGGCAGCTCCTGGCCGAACACGTCGGCCTGCACGAACTCCCCGGCGGGGGCCACAACTTCCTGCGCACCCGTGCGGAGGAGGCGGCCGACGCCGTGCTCCACGCACTGACATCACCGGCTCGCTCCTGAGCCACGACGAAGGGAAGAACGATGCCTTCCGCACTCCTCCAAGTGGAGACAGACCCCGGCGCACCAGCGACCCTGCGGGCGGAAGCCGGCGCCGACCCGGCGCGCTGGGCAGCCGGACAGCGGGACGCGCTGCGTGCCCTCGTCACCGAGCACGGTTCGCTCCTCATCCGCGGCCTGGATCTGCACGATGCCACCGAGGTCGCCTCGGTCGTACGAGAGCTGACCACCGCACCCGTGACCGAGAGGGAGGCCTTCGCCGCCCGTCAGACCTACTCCGAGGGTGTGTACTCCTCGTCGAAGTGGCCGCCCAACCAACCGATGTGCATGCACCACGAGCTGAGCTACACACGTGAGTTCCCCGGCATGATGCTGTTCGCCTGCCTCGACGCGCCCACCAGTGGCGGGGCGACCGCAGTGGCCGACTCGGCCGCCGTACTCGAAGCGCTACCGACGGAGCTCAGGGGCCGCTTCGAGCAGGAAGGCTGGCTTCTCACCCGTAGCTACAACGACGAGATCGGGGCCACCGTGGCCCAGGCATTCGGCACCGAGGACCGGAACGCAGTCGAAAGCTACTGCCGCGCCAATGCGATCGAGTTCTCATGGCAGCCCGACGGCGGACTGCGCACCCGACAGCGCCGCAGCGCGGTGGTCAGCCACCCGGTGACCGGCGTGCGCTGCTGGTTCAACCAGATCGCGTTTCTCAACGAGTGGACGATGGCCCCCGAGGTACGGGAATACCTGATCGACGAGTACGGCGCCGACGGCCTCCCTTTCAACACCCGCTTCGGCAACGGCGACCCCATCGCCGAGGATGTCGTGCAGCTGCTCAACGAGATCTACGAGGCGCACACCGCACGCCGCCCATGGCAGGCCGGTGACCTGCTGCTCGTCGACAACGTCCGTACCGCGCACAGCAGGGAGCCCTTCGAGGGACCACGGAACGTTGTCGTGGCGATGGCGGATCCGGTCCGCCTGGACGACTGCTCACCGGCCTTCGGGAGGGTTGCCACATGACCACCGCCCGCTCCACCACACCGGAGTCCGCCATGACCGGACAGCCCGCGGTCCCCCCGTTCGCGGTGATCCCAGGAGCCCAGGTCAAGAAGGCGCTCCAAGGACGGGAGAAGGCCGTCGTGGAGTTGGTCGAGGCCACCTACCGGCTGCACGGCACCGGTCGGTCGGTGAATCCGCCGTCCTCCTTCCTGCGCCTCCCCGACAGGCCCTCGTCTCGGATCATCGCGCTTCCCGCCTCGCTGGGCGGAGGCGCGCGTGTGGACGGTCTGAAGTGGATCTCCAGCTTCCCTCAGAATGTTGCATCCGGCATACCAAGGGCCTCGGCCGTGCTCATCCTCAACGACCACGACACCGGCTACCCCTTCGCCTGTATGGAGAGCTCGATCATCAGCGCCACCAGAACGGCCGCGTCCGCCGTGTCGGCAGCCGACTGGCTCAGCCGTGACCGGCCGCGCCCCACCCGCGTCGGGTTCTTCGGGGCAGGCTTGATCGCCCGCTACATCCACACCTTCCTCGAGGGCACCGGCTGGTCGTTCGACGAGATCGGCGTGCACGACGTGTCGGCCGACAGCGCGGGAGGCTTCCGCCTCTACCTGGAGCAGTCGGGCACCACCGGACGGATCACCGTGCACAACAGCGCAGAGGACCTGATCGGCCAGAGCGACATCGTCGTCTTCGCCACCGTCGCCGGTCAGCCGCACGTCCACGACCCTTCGTGGTTCGCCCACAACCCGGTGGTGCTCCACGTGTCCCTGCGCGATCTCGCACCGCAGATCCTGCTCTCCGCGACCAACATCGTCGACGACATCGATCACTGCCTCAGGGCCGCCACCTCACCGCATCTGGCCGAACGGCTCACGGGCAACCGGAACTTCGTTCACGGCACGTTGTACGACGTGATGTCAGGACAGGTGGCCGTGCCGGCGGGCCGCACTGTTGTTTTCTCGCCCTTCGGTCTCGGAGTGCTCGACCTCGCGGTCGGCAAGTACGTCTACGACGAGGTGGTCCGCTCGGGAGAACTGCAGACCATCGACGGCTTCTTCCACGAACTGCGCCGATACGGATGACCGGGCGGGGTTTCGCCCGGTGACGACAAGGAGACCCATGCACACCATCCCCACAAGAGACGAGCGGCTCTGCCGCCGCACCTCAGCGCACACCACACCGAAGCCCCCAGCCCAGCTCCCCCATGGGATCCCGAAGGTGCTCCGCCACAGACGAGGAGACCATCGTGCCAGTCATATCCGTCCCCCAGGACTTCAATGAGGAGGAGCTCTACGTCGACCTCCGGTCGATTGTCGGGCACCCCCTGTTCCTCAAATGCGAGGGATTCAACTTCGCCGGCTCGATCAAGCTGAAGGCCGCGACAGAGATGGTGGAATCCGCCGAGCGGAGCGGGACTCTGAGGCCGGACTCGGTCCTGGTGGAGTCCTCGTCCGGGAACCTCGGCGTGGCACTCAGCATGATCGCGGCGAGTAAGGGCTACCGATTCATCTGCGTGACGGACTCCCGCTGCAATCTGGCCAGCAGGCTCATGATGGAAGCACTGGGCAGTCAGGTGCATGTCGTCTCCGCAGAAGGGGCCACCGGCGGGCTCCTCGGTGCGCGGCTCGCGTACGTCCGCGAGCTCTGCGCCTCGGACGACCGGTGTGTGTGGCTCAGCCAGTACACCAATCCGGACAACTGGAAGGCCCATTACTCGAGGACGGCACCGGCGATCGCCCGCGCGTTTCCGCAACTGGACGTTCTGTTCGTCGGTGTCGGGACCACCGGGACCCTGATGGGCTGTGCGCGCTACTTCCGGACGTGGCACCGCTCGGTGCAGATCGTCGCGGTGGACAGCGTCGGGTCGGTCACCTTCGGCGGTCCACCCGGTCGCCGGATGATCCCCGGCCTGGGCATGAGCGTCCGGCCGCCACTGCTCGACGAGTCATATGTGGACGAGGCCGTACGCGTCGAGGAAACGGACACCATCCGCGCCTGCCGCCGGCTGGCCAGAAAAGGCTTCCTCTTCGGCGGCTCCACCGGCACCGTGGTCAGCGGCGCCATGGGCTGGCTGGCCTCGCATTACACGCGCGGGCTCACTGCGGTGGCCATCGCCCCGGACCTCGGTGAGCACTACCTCGACACCGTCTATCACACGAACTGGGTGCGGGAACTCTACGGCGAGGATGTCCTCGCCCCCGAACCGCCGGCCGGCGCGGATGTCCTCACGGCAGACACGCCTCACCCGGCAGGTGCAGCCGGCCCGCAGTCGCGCCCACGGCGTTGACCACGAGAGAGCCCGAGGCGCGGCGCTGCGCCGCACCGCAGGCCCGGGACGGACGCTACTGCCGGGCGAGGAGTCAGGCCAGGACGGAGCGGAGTGCCAGCTCGATCCAGCGGTCGCGTGCTGCCTCGGGCAGCGAGTCGTCGGGCGCGGTGGCTGCGATGAGCGCCAGGTCCCCCGTGGTGACGTCCGGGTGGAGCAGCCCACGGGCGTGGGCGACGACGGTGATGCGATCCAGTTCCGCGAAGCCCCGGCTTTCCATCTCCTGAAGGGCGTCGGCGGCCAGGCCAGTGGCCGCGGCCTTGATCGCTTTGTCGGCGGCTGACTTTCCGGTGAGCCACTCGAGGAGACCGCGGAGCTCCTCGACGGGGTCGGCGCCGCTGTCGACCCGATCGGCTGCGGCCCGTACATCGGCGACGACTCGCTCGGTCAGTTCGGCCAGAGCGGCGGCGATCAGGTCGGACTTCGTGGGGAAGTGGCGGTACAGCGTCCCCACAGCGACACCTGCCGTCGCGGCGATCTCGTCCATGCCGACTGCCTCGCCACGGGAAGCGAGCAGCGTGCCGGCGGCGGCCAGAATGCTCTGCCGATTGAGCGCCGAGTCGGCTCGAACCATGGATCCATCCTCGTCTTGCGCTTGACCTAACATGAACGTCGGTTCACTATAGATGGTGAATCGACGTTCATGTTAGGGAGAGGCGTCATGGCCGGCTGGACCGAGGAACACGTCCCCCACGTCACCGAGGGCTGCCTGGCCGTGGTGACCGGCGCGAACACAGGACTGGGCCTCGCCACGACCCGCGTCCTCGCCCAGCGCGGAGCCACGGTGGTGATGGCCTGCCGCAACCAGGAAAAGGCCGGCGCTGCCCGCCGGTCCCTCATCGATCGCGGGATCGCTCCGGCCCGCCTGCGGACGGCGTCCCTGGATCTCGCGGACCAGTCCTCGATCACCGCCCTCGCCGAAGAACTGGCCGACGACCGCATCGACCTGCTGATCAACAACGCGGGCCTGATGGCGGTACCCGAGTCCAGGACCGTTGACGGCTTCGAGACCCAGTTCGGGGTCAACCACCTCGGCCACATGGCGCTGACCCTCCGCCTGCTGCCCAGGCTGAACGCCACACCGGGTGCCCGGGTCGTGACCCTCACCAGCATGGGACACCGCCTGGGCCGTATCCGCCTGGACGACCCGAACTTCCGGCGCGGCCGCTACAACCGCTGGACGGCATACTTCCAGTCGAAGCTGGCGAACATGCTTTTCGCCGCCGAACTCGCCAGGCGCAACGCGGGCCGTGGCGCACTCTCCATGGCCGCACACCCCGGTTACGCGGCCACCGAGCTCGGCAAGGACACCGGCATGCAGGCGCGAGCCCTCTCGGTCTTCGACAAGGTCGCCGCCCAGCCCGCCTCCGCCGGAGCCTGGCCCACTCTGCGCGCCGCAACCGATCCGACCGCCCTCAACGGCACCCTCTACGGCCCCCGGAGACTGGTGTTCGGCACCGCCGTCCCCGAAACTCCCAGCAGAACGGCACTGCAGGAAGACCTCGCCGTCCGACTCTGGGATCTCTCTCTTCACCTGCTGTCGCCGGCAAAGGTCACCGACCCCCTGGCATGAAGGCCGCAGCGCCGTCCAGGCTTTGGCGGCTCGCACTCGCGCCACCTGGTCACGACGCGCCCTCGGCCGGAAGCTCCAGACGCAGTTCGTACCCACCGTCGGCCGTCGGGCCGGAGGCGACAGTGCCACCGAGGAGCGCGGCGCGCTGACGCAGGCCTACCAGGCCGTAGTGCGCACTGGGCAGGGGGAGAGCGGGCCGGATCGGTGCGGTATTGGTGACCGTGACGCGGACGGCTCCGTCCCCGTGGCGCACGCGAACCGTCGCGGTGGCGCCGGGGGCGTGCTTGCGTACGTTCGTCAGCGCTTCCTGGACGCTGCGGTAGATGGCGCGCTGGACGGTCGGCGGAAGTCCGTCCGGCAGGTCCGTCTGCAACTCGGCCTCGATGCCGCTGGTCTCGACCAGCCGCTGCAGGTCGGCCAGGGACGGCTGAGGAGTCAGCTCCGTGGGGCGGCCCCCGGAGGCGCGCAGGACGCTGACCATGTGCCGCAGTTCGTCCAGGGTCTGTACGCTCAGCCGCCGGATCGTGGCTGCGGCTTCCTTCACTTCGGCGTCCTGAGTGCCCACCTGGAGCGCTCCGGCCCGCACCGCGATCAGGCTGACCTGGTGGGAGACCACGTCATGCATTTCCCGGGCGAGCTGCGCACGTTCGCCGGCCAGCACGGTCTGGGCGGTCAGCAGCCGCTCCTGGTCACGCGCCTCGGAGATTTCGGCGAGCCGCAGCGACAGGTCACGCCGGGCCTGGACGAGCTGGCCGAGGAAAACGAAGGCGGCCGCCGTCGCGGTGGTGTAGCCCAGTGTGATCAAGGTCGAGGGGTCCGACAGGTCGAACGCCGGTGACGGCCATGTGGTCATGTCGCTGATCGTGAACGCCATGGCGCACACGACCAGCAGGGTGCGGCGCCGGGTGAGCGAGGCGAGGGTGTACAGCGCGGCCAGCGCGGCGACGACCGCGTCGGAGAGCATGACGGCGGGCAGGGTGAGCAGGAAAGTAATCAGCGGCAGTCGACGGCGCAACAGAAGAGAGAAGGCAGCGGCCAGAGCGAAGGCCAGGCGCAGCGGCTCGTCAGTGGCGACATTGACCCAGACGTCGAGCAACGAGGCGCCGACGAGGGCGACGTCCAGCAGCGGGGCGGGGATGCGGCGGGGGCTCATACCTCCTCCTCGTCCCGCGGCGGCTTGAGAAGGCCCGCCCGTTCGGCGAGCAGGGCGGCCTGGACGCGGCCGCCCACCTCCAGCTTGGTGAGGATGGCGCTCACATGGTCCTTGACCGTGCCGGTGCTCAGGTGCATCCGTGTGGCGATGTCGGTGTTGGACAGTCCCTCGGCGATGAGGACGAGTACGGCGCGCTCGCGGTCGGTGAGCCGGTCGAGGCTGTGGACGGCGGGTTCCTGGGAGCCGGCGTCCAGGTAGCCGTCCACGACCGTCCGGGTGACCTTGGACGACAGTACGGTGCCACCGTCGGCCAGGGTCCTCACCATGAACGGCAGTTCCTCGGGGTCGGTGTCCTTGAGCAGGAAGCCGGCGGCGCCCGAGCGAAGTGCCCTCGCCACGTACTCGTCCATGTCGAACGTCGTGAGCATGGCGACCACCGGAGGGTGGGACAGCCGACGGAGGGCGCCCAGCACGGTGAGTCCGTCCACGTCCGGCATCCGGATGTCCAGCAGCACGACATCGGGACGCATCTCCTGTGCCGTCCTGACCGCCTGGCCGCCTGGAACCGCCGCCACGACCTCGATGTCGTCCGCCGCGTTGAGGATGTGCTGAAAGCCCGTACGGATCAGGGCCTCGTCGTCGACCACCATTACCCGGATCACGTGTGCTCCACTCGCCATCGGACCACTGTCCGATTCGTACCACGCCGAGGGACGCCCTGCGGGTGCCCGACACCAGATCCGGCCGGGCGGCGGGGCTGCGGCAGCCAGTCGGCGGGCCGGTTCCGGACACCTGCCGGATGGTTGCGTCGGGCAGCTTCCTCAACCCTGAGCATATGACGCACGACGTGTCACCAGCCGTGCCGTCCGAGGTGGCACCCGCGGCCGGGACAGGCCGCTCCCACCCTCGTACGCCCCCGGCAGGACGGCTGATCGGCCTCGACCTGGCCCGCGGGCTGGCGATCCTCGGCATGTTCGCGGCCCACGTCGGTCCCGAACCGTCGGTGGGTGGCCCCCTGGGCTGGACGATGGAGTTGGCACGTGGCCGGTCCGCTGCCCTGTTCGCCCTGCTCGCCGGGTTCACCCTCGTACTTCTCACCGGCCGGCCGCAGCCACGGACGGGGCGCGCGGGGAGCCAGGCCGTGCGGAGGGTACTGATCCGCTCCGCCGTCCTGATCGCCCTTGGATACGCCCTGACCTCCATGGACACCGACGTCGACGTAATCCTTGCCTGTTACGGCCTGGTCCTCGTCCTCGCCCTTCCGCTCTACCGGCTGCGGGCCGTCACGCTGGCCGTCCTCGCCGCGTCGACCGCGCTCGTACTGCCCCAGGTCCTGTATGTGCTTCGGGCTGCGGTCGAGGGCGGAAGCTGGGCCGATGTCGTCATCGCCCGTGATCCACTGGCCCGGATCAGCGGTACGGACGGGATCGTCGAGCTGTTCATCACCGGTGCGTACCCGGTACTGACCTGGCTGCCTTTCATCATCGCCGGAATGGCGGTCGCCAAGCTCGACCTCACCCGGCCCGGCGTTCCCGCCAGGATGGCCCTGACCGGCGGCGCGCTGGCCGTGCTCGGCTATGGAGGCTCGTGGCTGGCCCTGCACCTGGTCGCGGGCGCGCGGGCCGGCGTGAACGCGGCCACGGACACCGGGGCGGCCGCATCGGCCTGGTGGTCCGACGCCGTCGGCGAGGACCCCGCCGCCGGCATTCCCGCCTGGCTGCTGGTGGCTGCACCGCACAGCCAGACGACCTGGTCCATCCTGGGCAACACCGGCGTCGCCGTCGCGGTTCTGGCCGCTTGCCTCGTCGCCACGGACCGGTCTGCGCGCCTGCGATGGTGGGCCGCGCCCGTCATCGCGGTCGGCACGATCTCCCTGACCGCTTACGTCGGTCACATCCTCGCCCTCAAGGCCCCGGCCATCGACAACCTCTCGGACTCCGCAGCCCTGCCGACCCTCCTGGTCTTCGCCGCAGGCGCCATGCTGCTGGCTCTCGCCTGGACCCGGGTCTTCCGGCGAGGACCACTGGAATACATGCTGCATACCGCCACCAACCCCGCCCGCCTGATCAGATGACCGGCGGCAGACCATGAAAACCCGTGCGGGACACAACCTTCACCGACGACCCCTCACCGGGCCCCCGAGGGTTTGCGACCGTCTCGCACCGTCCGGCGTCATGCCGGGCCAGGAAGGAGGTGAGCCGCATGACGGTCCACCTGACATTTCTGTGTGCGACGGCCGGGGACCCGACCAGGGACGCGGTCTTCGGCAGCGGTCTGCTGAGTGAACGCGCTCTGCGTGCGGCAGGCGCCGCCGGAGCGGCACTCCCTCCGTACTCGCAGGCCGTCCGGGCGCCTTCCGCCCGCTGCGCGCAGCTCGCTGACGCCCTCGGTCTGGAGTCAACACTCGAGCCCGCGCTGCGCGACTTCGACTACGGCAAGTGGCGCGGCCGCACAGTCGGCGAAGTCGCCGCCAGCGACCCCTACGGGTTCAGTGCCTGGCTTACGGACCCGGATGCCGCGCCACACGGAGGCGAGTCCGTATGCCGGCTCTGCCGCCGAACCGCGAACTGGCTGAGCAGCCTGCCACCTGACACGGGCCACGCATTGGCCATCACCGAACCAGCCGTTATCCGCGCGTCGCTCGTCTTCGCTCTGTCCGCACCGGCAAGAGCCTTCTGGCATCTCGATGTGCCGCCCCTGACAGTCACCTTCACATCGCGCGGTGGCGGCTGGAACGTCTGGTTCAACCGCGTCACCCCGGCCCTGGCCCGGCGAATGAGCACGCGCCGCACCCGGGCTGCAATCTCTCCCAGCTGGGAGCGCCGCTGCGGCCATCTGTCGCATTCAGTGGCCATGTAGCGATCGGTGATCTTCTGGTCACGGAAAGCGTCCACCAGCCATACGGCTCTTCTGCGCGCTCGCGTAGCCGGCGCGCTCCGGACGTGTCCTGTGACGCGGCTGTGACAGTCGGCGGACACCGCTGTGAAGTCGCCCGAGCAAGCTTTTCAAAGAGGACAAAACAGCCGCATTCGGGCATATGTCCCCTGCTTCCGAGGGCGTGAGCAGAGTTGACCGAGCCGATCCGCCGGAGGAAGTCCCATGAGCCTCGCACTCGCCACGCCGTACACCGAAGCTCCCGCCCCTGCCCTCGCCCCCCGTGAGCAGGAGACCCTGCGGCACATCGCCGCAGGCCGCACCTACCTCCAGACGGCCCGCCACATGGGACTCTCCAAGCACACGGTCGACGCCTACCTCCGCCGCATCAAGGCCAAGCTCAACATCAACAACACGGCGGAACTCACACGCCTGGCCGTCTCCCTGGGCCTGTGACACCCCACCCGGGACGGCGCCGGATTGAAGACGGTGGTCGTGACCGCGGCGACGGGGAAGGGTGCCCCGTCTGCGCGGGGCACCCTCGCCGCTTCCCACGCGCTACGGCCGGCTGCGAGCATCATCCGGTCTCCGACTGCCGGTGGAGACCAGGGACTTGCACCCGGGCCGTACGGCGAACCCTGTCAAGGAGCCGTACGGCCCGAGCCGTACGCGGGGGCGC
Source organism: Streptomyces sp. NPDC051219 (assembly GCF_040682335.1). NCBI lineage: Bacteria > Bacillati > Actinomycetota > Actinomycetes > Kitasatosporales > Streptomycetaceae > Streptomyces > Streptomyces sp. NPDC051219. Next base: position 8,348 of record NZ_JBFBAS010000020.1, on the reverse strand, counting down.
TTCAGGCCGACGGCATCAGCACACGCGCCGCTCCTTTCTCCTTGTTGTGCCGGTCGGCCCAGTTGGTGAGGGCCGTGCTGCACGCGTGATCGACATGCCGCAATTCGAGCAGGTCGAGCTCGATGTGCCGGTCCTTCGGCAGTCCTTCGAGGGTGTCGAGGATCCGCGGCAGCCGGAGGAAGGTCGCGTTCCCGGAGAGGACCACTCGCAGAGGCCTGTTCCGGTCAGAGCCTTCGTCCACCTGCACATGGACGTGCGACGTCTCCCAGGCCGTCTTGGCGACAGCGAGCAGCAGCCCGGCCAGCACGCCCTCGAACATGCTGGTGGCGATGATGGCGACCGCGGTCGCCACCAGGATCACCGCTTCCCCGCGGTGCTCGCGCCACAGCGGCCCGAGTTCCTTCAGCGGGATGAGCTTCCAGCCGGAGTAGACCAGGATGCCGGCGAGCGCGGCGACCGGTATGAGGCCGAGCGCGGCCGGTACGAGCGCCGCGAAGAGCAGCAGCCAAACGCCGTGCAGCACTCGTGACGCCTTGGTTCGGGCACCCGCTTGCACATTGGCCGCGCTGCGCACGATGACGGCGGTCATCGGCAGCGCCCCGAGCGCTCCGCACAAGGCGTTGCCCGCTCCCTGCGCCATCAGCTCCTTGTCGTAGTCGGTACCGGGCCCGCTGTGCAACCGGTCGACGGCGGCGGCACTGAACAGACTCTCCGCCGAGGCGATGAGCGTGATGGCGACGACCGTGCCGAGCGCCGCGACCACTCCGGCATTCGTGATGCTGCCGAGGTCGTCGAGCGACGGTGGCCGGATCGCGCCCAGCAGCCCCTGCACATCGACCCGCTTCACGGACAGTCCGAACAGCGCGACGACTGACGTGGTCAGAGCGACGGCGGCCAGCGGGGCGGGGACCACTCTGACCTTTGGCGGCAGATGTTTCCACACTGCCATCAGCACGACGGTGGCCGCACCGAGACCGAAGGCGGTCAGCGCTTCGGGCGAGCGGGCCGTACGGATGAGCAGCTCGGGCAGACCCAGCAGGTTGGCCGGGCCCGAGCCGGGCGCCTTCGCGTCTGCCATGGCGTAGAACTGACCGGCGATCAGCACGAGACCGATCCCGGCCAGCATCCCTTCCACCACGGCGATGGAGATGGCGCGGAACCAGCGGCCCAGCCGCAGTGCTCCCATGACCAGTTGGAGAACGCCCGCCGTGAGGACGAATACGCCCAGGGCCCCGAGTCCGAACTCGTTGACGGCTTCGAGGACGAGAACCGTCAGCCCCGCGGCGGGTCCGCTGACCTGGAGACTGCTACCGGGGAGCAGCCCGGTGACGAGCCCGCCTACGATGCCGGTGACCAGGCCGAGTTCAGCCGGGACGCCGGAGGCAACGGCCACGCCCACGCACAGCGGCAGGGCGACGAGGAAGACGACGACGGACGCGGTGAGATCGGCTCGCAGGGTCGAGGTGGAGGGTCGCTCCACGTGCTGCGGCGTGGCCCGCCGGTGGCGTCCGCGGTTCCCGCGTTCGCGGGTGTCGGCGGCGCTCACAGCGGAAGGAACGCGTCGTCGTGCGGCCGGTGGACGAGCACGGAGCCGGTGTCTATCTCGTAGAACCATCCGTGCAGCCTCAGCCGTCCCTCCGCAGCCCGGCGGGCGACGCAGGGGTAGGCGCGCAACCGCCGGAGCTGGCGCAGCACATGGTGCTGGACGGCCTCGGCGATGGCGGGGGACGAAGCGTCGGCGAAGAGAGGCGGGGGTGACGCACTCTCGAGCCAGCCGCGGACCGCGGGCACGGCGGAGAGGTCTTCGCGGCGCACCATCGCGCCGACGGCACCGCAGTGGGAGTGGCCGCAGACGACGATGTCCGCGACGCCCAGCACTTCTACGGCGTACTCGATGGTGGCCGCCTCGCTCGAGTGCCGGTCGGGGTCGTGTTCGGGGAGGATGCTGCCCGCCGTGCGGAGTTCGAAGAGCTCGCCGGGGCGGGCCCCGGTGATCAGCGAGGGGATCACCCGCGAATCGGAGCAGGTGATGAACAACGCTTGTGGGGACTGACCGTCCGCGAGGCGGCCGAACTCCTCGGCCTGGGCGGCGGCCCGGTGCCGGAAGGCGCGGGCATTCTTCATGAGCATGTGCATGGGGGTGTTCCTCCAGCGCGCCGGGGCGCGCGGTGGTGAGCCGTCATGTCGGATCGGATCGCAGTTACTTGGTGGGGGGCGTGCGGGATTCGACGCATCGATCAGAGGCGGAGTGGTGCCCCGTGCACGGGGGAGGCGGCGGAGCCGCCCTCACCCGTGAGGGCCGATGAGGGGGGTGGCTTGTCCAGGGGATGCGGATCGTCCCGGGACGGGTCGGCGGGTGAGCCGCGCAAGCCGGGTCCGTCCGTCGGGTCGGACTCGCCTGGTGCCCCGGGTGAGGAGTCGGCGTCTTCGGAAGTCCCTCCGGCGCTCGGCTCCCCTCGCCCGGCGGCGAACACGGGTGCCTGGCAATGCGCAAGGACCGCGAGCAACAGGGTGCACAGCGCGGCGAGTGCGTACGGTGCCGCGTTTCGCCGCGTCATTGTCCCTCCCGAGTTCGGCCCTCAGCACTTGGTCCAACTGGTCAGTAACTCCAGCCTCTTCAGTCACTGTGACACCACGGAGTCGAAAAAGTCGGCGATTCGTTAAACATTCGTGAGCGTCACACCTCTTGACAGTCACCCATCGGCGGGGCTACTGAGGGTCACCCCAGTTGAGGCGCTGTTGGCGTCCGGCATGGCCGTGGGACGAATTCCCGCGCAGGCGGCCGGGACGGCGGCTCCGGCGGACCTTCCGGGGCGGGCGACCCTTGGCACCCGCGATCAGCGGGCGCGCCCCGGGCCCGTCTGGCCCTCGGGCAGGGGTGCGGCGCCATCTCGGTCACTGCGCCTGCTCAGTGATGAGAACTGGTCACAGGCGCAGGCACCTGCAACTTGGCGCACCGCGACCGAGTGGATCACTGCAACGCGCGGGCGCCCCGTCGGGATGGCAGGCGAAGAGGCGCGAGACCCACACTCGCGACCATGGCACCGACGCCTATAACCGCAGGTCAGCGCACCCGTCCACGCGGCTTCAGCGCCACCGGCGGAAGTTCGGGGGCCGGCAGCCGGCCACCGTCGTACCCCTTCACCTCGCCGAAGCGGGAGCCCCCCGTCCAGTCCTGCCGGGCCTCCTCGATCTCCTCGTGGGAGCGCCCGATGAAGTTCCACCACATGACGATCTCCTCTTCGAACGGCTCGCCGCCGAGCAGCATCAGCCCCGCGTCGGAGGCCGCGCGCAGCGGCAGTTCGGCGCGCCCGCAGCCGAGGTAGAGCATCGAACCGGGAAGCATGGGGACGCCGTCGACATGCGCCTCGCCCGACATGGAGAGCACGGCGTACTCGAAGTCCGGGTCGAGCGGCAGCCTGATTTCGGCGCCGGCCGACAGCGCCAGATCGGCGCCGACCAGCGGGGTGAACGTGATGCCGGGCGAGGCGGCTCCGTCGAGTTCGCCGAGGATGACGGTGGCGGCGAGGCCGGGAGCGGTGACGACGGGCAGGTCGGCGTGGTGCTGGAAGTGCGGCTCCATGTCGCGGTGGGCGTCGGGCAGCGCCACCCAGAGCTGGGCGCCGTGCAGAAGCCGGGCGTGCGGCTTCGGGCTCTCCTCTGAGTGGCTGATCGCCCGGCCGGAGGTCATCAGGCCCAGTTCGCGGGGGCGGACCGTCTGCAGGCTGCCGAGGCTGTCGCGGTGCAGGACCTCGCCGTCGTGCAGCCAGCTGACCGTCTGCAGACCCATGTGGGGGTGTGGCGGGACCTGCATGCCGGGCTCGTCCGTGATGTCGTCGGGCCCGTAGTGGTCGACGAAGCACCAGGCTCCGACCATCCGGCGGCCGAGGTTGGGCAGAAGTCTGCGGACCTCGGTGGACCCGCCCAGCCGTACCTGGCGGGCGCTGAGGAGTTCACGTACCGGCTCGGCGACGACAAAGCCGCGTCCGCCGCACACGGAGAGCGTGGCCTGGCGATCGAGATTGCTCATGGCGCAAACCTATTCCCGCGGGGGCACGGGCCTCGGCGGACCGCGCTGCCAAAACTGTAGTGGAACGCGTGGTCGCGGCACTCGGTTAGCCTGGGCGCACAATGAACCGTTTGACGACGTCATGGGGGAACTTCACCCTCACCCGCTTCCCCGAGGACCCCCGCGACCCGCTGCGGGCCTGGGACGCCGCCGACGAGTATCTGCTCCGGCATCTCGCGGGCATCGATGCCGGACCGGTAAACCTGTCGGGCACCGTCGCCGTGCTGGGCGACCGGTGGGGCGCCCTGGTCACCGCGCTGGCGGAGCACCGGCCCGTACAGATCACCGACTCGTACCTGACTCAGCAGGCCACCCGGGCGAACTTGTCGCGGAGTGGTGCCGAGGCGGACGCGGTCCGACTGCTGACGACGAGGGACGCGCCGCCCGAGCGCATCGACGTGCTGCTGGTGCGGGTGCCCAAGAGCCTCGCACTGCTGGAGGACCAGCTGCACCGCCTGGCGCCTCAGATACACGCCGGCACCGTCGTGATGGGCGCGGGGATGGTCAAGGAGATCCACACCTCGACGCTCAAGCTTTTCGAGAGGCTCCTCGGCCCGACCCGGACATCGCTGGCGGTGAAGAAGGCGCGGCTCATTCTCTGTGCGCCCGACCCGCAACTCGCCCGGACCCCCAGCCCGTGGCCGCGCCGCTACGCGCTGCCCTCCGACGTCAGCGCCGCGCCGGGCATGCCCGTCACCAACCACGCGGGCATCTTCTGCGCGGAACGGCTCGACATCGGCACCCGGTTCTTCCTGAACCACCTGCCGCGCAGCCGCGGTCCCGAGCGGGTCGTCGACCTCGGGTGCGGCAACGGAGTGGTCGGCACGGCGGTGGCGCTGGCCAACCCTGAGGCCGAACTGGTGTTCCTCGACGAGTCGTACCAGGCCGTGGCATCGGCGGAAGCCACGTTCCGGGCGAACGCCGGACCGGAGACCAAGGCCGAGTTCACGGTCGGCGACGGACTGGCCGGGATTCCGGCCGGCACGGTCGACCTGGTACTGAACAACCCGCCCTTCCACACCCACCAGGCGACGACGGACTCGACCGCCTGGCGCATGTTCGCCGGCGCCCGGGACGCGCTGCGCTCCGGGGGCGAGCTGTGGGTCATCGGCAACCGGCATCTCGGCTACCACGTGAAGCTGCGCCGGCTGTTCGGCAACTGCGAAGTGGTCGCGAGCGACCCGAAGTTCGTCGTCCTGCGGGCCGCCAGGAACTGACGGCCCGCTGCGGCCGGGCAAACCCCTGAAGCCCTGCGTGCCCAGGCCTAAGAGACGTCGGACAACTTCGGCATGTCGCCCCGAGTCGTCGTCAGGTCGATGACGGAGAAGGCCGCGCCCTGGGGGTCGGTCAGCGCCGCGAACCGGCCGAACGGCGTGTCCATCGGCCCGAAATGCAACTGGCCGCCGCGCTGTGTCGCCTTCTCCACCGCCGCGTCGCAGTCTTCGACGGCGAAGTACACGTTGATGTACGGCGGCATTTCGGGCGGGAACTCCTCGCCCATCTTCATGCGCCCGAGGACGGTGTCGTCGCCGAGCTTGAACAGTTTGAAGTCGACCGCGTCGTCCTCCATCCGCTGTGTCTTGTACCGGAAGACGGCGGGGAAGAACGCGTCCGTCTCCTCGGGCTCGCGGGTGAACGCCTCGGCCCAGGCGAAGGAGCCGCTCTCGCCGCGCCTCTCGAAGCCCTCATGAGTGCCCGCCTGCCAGACCCCGAAGGACACACCGCTGGGGTCGCGCGCGATGAGCATGGTGCCGAAGTCACCGACCTCCATGGGTCCCATGTCCACCTGGCCGCCGGCGTCACGGATCCTGTCGGCGGTGGCGGCCGCGTCGGCGGAGGCGAAGTACAGGCACCAGGCCGACGGGCTCTCCTGGCCGGGCATCGGGGGCGCGAGGGCGGCCACCGCCTTGCCGCCCGCGTACGCCTGCGTGTAGTCGCCGTACTCCGGCGAACTCTCACCGTAGGTCCAGCCCAGCAAGTCGGCGTAGAAGCTCTTGGCGGCCTCCAAATCGGTGAACGTCGCGTCGACCCAGCACGGGGTGCCTTCCGGTTGCACGGCCATGACTCTCCACTTCCTCCTGCGCGGCGAATGTCCGATTTGTCACGCTAACCAGTCACCCAGGGATGCGCGCGCGGAAGGGCACCCGGTCGGCCGCTGCCCCTATTGGTCCCGGTAGGTCTCCAGCAGACGCAGCCATACCTCGCTGATCGTCGGGTACGACGGAACGGCGTGCCACAGGCGATGCAACGGCACCTCTCCGGCGACCGCCACAGTGGCCGAGTGCAGCAGTTCGCCGACGCCGGGACCGGCGAAGGTGACGCCGAGCAGGATCTCCCGGTCGAGGTCCACGACCATCCGGGCCCGGCCGCTGTAGCCGTCCGCGTACAGTCCCGCTCCTGCGACGGCGCCGATTTCGTAGTCCACGGCCCGCACCCGGTGGCCGGCCCCCTCCGCCTCGGCGAGGCTGAGCCCGACCGCGGCCACCTCCGGGTCGGTGAACACCACCTGCGGCACGGCGGCGGTGTCCGCGGTGGCAGCGTGCGCGCCCCACCGTTGCGTATCCAGCACGGGTACGCCCTGGGCGCGGGCGGCGATGGCCGCTCCCGCGATGCGCGCCTGGTACTTGCCCTGATGGGTGAGCAGCGCGCGGTGGTTGACGTCGCCGGCCGCGTAGAGCCAGCTGCTGCCCGTCACCCGGCAGCTGTCGTCCACCGCGAGCCAGGAGCCCGGCTCCAGGCCCACCGTGTCCAGACCGATGTCCTCGGTGCGCGGGGCCCGGCCGGTCGCGAACAGCACCTCGTCCGCCTCGACCGGCTCGCCCCCGCGCAGTACCACGGTCACCGGGCCCGTCCCCCCGTCACGCACGACCGCCTCCACCGACGTGTGCGTACGGACGTCGACGCCGGCCTCCTCCAGGCTCCGCGCGACCAGCCCACCCACGAAGGGCTCCATTCTGGGCAACAGGCCCGCGCCGCGCACCAGCAGCGTCACCCTCGAGCCGAGGCCGTGCCACGCCGTGGCCATCTCGGTGCCGACGACCCCGCCGCCCACCACCACGAGCCGCTCCGGGGCGTGCTGGGAGCTGGTCGCCTCACGGCTGGTCCAGGCCTTGGCCCCCGCCAGACCGGGCAGGTCGGGCAGCACCGCCCGGCTGCCGGTGCACACCACGACGGCATGGCGGGCGGTGAGCACGTGGTGCTCACCCTCCGGACTGGAGACGGTCACCTTCCTGGTGCCGTACAGGCGGCCGTGCCCCCGGTACAGATGAGCACCGAGGGAGTCCAGCCAGCCGACCTGGCCGTCGTCCTTCCAGTGCCCGGCCTTCTCGTTGCGGTGGGCGAGGACGGCCGCCACGTCGAGCGGGCCCTCCACGGAACCGCTCACCCCCGGCACCCGCCGGGCCTCGGCCCGCGCGATCACCGGGCGCAGCAGTGCCTTGCTGGGCATGCACGCCCAGTAGGAGCACTCGCCGCCCACCAGCTCCTTCTCGACCACCGCCGTATTCAGTCCGGCGGCGCGGGTGCGGTCCACGACGTTCTCCCCGACCGGCCCCGCGCCCAGGATCACGACGTCGTACTCAACGGCTTCAGTCATGCAGTCAGTCTGGTGCCGGGTGTGGGCCCTGGCCACATGGGCAGCCGGAATACGAGAGTGCCGTGCGCCGTTGTGCCGGACGGCTTCACCCGCAGGCCAGGAAGAGAGACCACGCGATGGCCACTGTTGAGCTCACCAAGGAAAACTTCGACCAGGTCGTTTCGGACAACGGCTTTGTCCTGATCGACTTCTGGGCGTCCTGGTGCGGCCCGTGCCGGCAGTTCGCGCCGGTCTTCGAGAAGTCCTCCGAGGCTCACCCGGACCTGGTCTTCGCGAAGGTGGACACGGAGGCCCAGCAGGAGCTCGCGGCGGCCTTCGAGATCCGCTCCATTCCCACTCTCATGATCGTCCGCGACAATGTGGCGGTCTTCGCCCAGGCCGGGGCACTGCCTGAGGCACTGCTCGAGGACGTGATCGGGCAGGCGCGCGGCCTGGACATGGACGAGATCAAGCAGAAGATCGCGCAGGAGTCGAAGTAGGCGGCTCTGTACGTGGCCCGCGGCCGCTGCCCCATGGCAGCGGCCGCGGGCCGCTGCCTGTCAGAAGGGGTAGCGGGCCGGATCGCGGCGGACCGTCGTCCAGCGCAGGTCCTACCAGGCCCTGCGGATCGCGATCACCGATGCCACCGAGTCCGTCCCGAACACCGACCCGGACCGAGCCAGCTTCAGCATCGCCCTCCAGACC